>CAZIJS010000025.1:10350-34051 GCA_964539505.1 uncultured Myxococcales bacterium | reverse complement strand
GTCTTGGCACAGGCGGGAGCAACAGCGTCCTTGTTTGCAGGCTTGCCACCCATCTTTTCGCTCTTTCCGAGGAGTCCGCCGAGGACACCACCGAAGCAAGGATTACGGAAGGGAAAGTCCACGGGACGCTTCCATGTCTGCGGCTTTTCCGTGATGCGCTTTTTCCCGGCATCGAGAAGCTTGTCCAGGTAGCTGGGATCGAAGTTCTTGGCACAGCCGACGACCACGTAACCGGCTCGCTCTGCGACTTTCGGGTCGTCACTGAGCAAGAAACCGGCAGCCCAGGGGCAGACAGCCGCGTACTCGGCCTTCACTGGTTTGCGCATCGTGTTCAGTGCTGACAGGGCTGCGACTTGCCAGGCCGACTTGCCGGGCTTGTCCTGTCTCTTGACGAGGGCCTTGACCGCCGGGAAGGCCTTGAGACGAGCCATTTGCATAAAATGAGTGGCTCCGGTCTTTGCGAACCAGGGGCCGTTCTTGGGGAGTTTTCCCGCGGCTGCGAGGAATTCGTTGGTCAGCCCCGCCAGTCCGGCCAAGGCACCACAGAGGGCTGCCACTCTCGTGGTCTTGATGTTGGCCAGGTTGGCGATGATTTTCTGCACGAGTGCCTTGGGAAGCTTGGAGGGATTCTTCGACAGAGCATCCTTGCTTGTTCGGATTCCCCTGGAGTAGCCATCGGAAAGGCTTTCGGCCGCCATGGTGGCAACCTTCGAATCCGGCCTGGTCATGAGCACCAGGGCGCTCAGGAACATGTCGAGTTCTTTGCCCTTGGTGTCATAGAGCTTCTTGGCTGCCTTGAACGCCTCGCAGTTCCTGAGGTCGTTGGGCTTGCATGTGGTGGCAGCCGCCTTGATCGCCTTCTCCAGGTCCGGATTCACGGGAATATCGATCTTCGCCTGGTCTGCGGCGGGCCTCGCCTGGTTGTCTGCCGAGGGCGTCGCCTTGTCTGCCGTCTTTTTGTCGGTCTTGTCGGTGCTCTTCTTTTTGCAGGACGTCACGAGCAGACCGGTGGCGAGCAGGGCTGCGATGAGCCCCCAAGTGGACATGAATGGTTTGTTACGCATCGACTCCTCCTGGTTTGAGAATCACTTACATCGAGACTTTGGGACATCTTTAGTCTCAGATGCGAAACGTCTAGCAGGAACGGGCGTTGTTGGCCAAGACTTTTTTTCGACTGGGTGTGGGCTGTTGCCCAAGTTTGAGAGCGTTACGGGTCTGGAAGGTGGGGCGGGAACGATTCGAATGAGGTTTTCGATGTTGGACTATTCCTGTCCAAAGGCGCTGGAGCAGTCCGGGTCTGCGGCATCGGTGCGGCCGTCGTTGTCGTTGTCTCGGCCGTCGTTGCATTCGAATTGGCCCAACCCGGTCTCCTGGCTTCCCAAGAGACAGTCGGGGTCGTCTGAGTCGGTCCACCCGTCGCCGTCGTTGTCGATCCCATCACTGCAATTGGTCTGCTGGCCACCGGACTCGTCGTTGCCCATGGCGCTGGAGCAGTCCGGGTCTGCGGCATCGATGCGGCCGTCGCGGTCGTTGTCTCGGCCGTCGTTGCATTCTGTTCGTCCAAACCCGACTTCCTGGATTCCCAGGAGACAGTCGGGGTCGTCTGAGTCGGTCCAACCATCACCGTCGTTGTCGATGCCGTCACTGCAATTGGTCTGCTGCCCACCGGATTCGTCGTTCGTCTGAGCGCTGGAGCAGTCCGGGTCTGCGGCATCGATGAGACCGTCGCGGTCGTTGTCCCGACCGTCATTGCATTCGGTCAACCCGTACCCAATTTCTTGATTTCCAAAGCTGCAGTCGGGATCGTTTGAGTCGGTCCACCCATCGCCGTCATTGTCGATGCCGTCACTGCAGTTTAGATTGGGGCCTGGACCCTCATTGTCGTCCGTCGCGTTTTCGCAGTTTCTGTCCGCTGCATCGATGGTCCCATCGTTGTCGTTGTCCTGGCCGTCGTTGCATTCGGTGCTTCCGAATCCCGATTCGTTGGTTCCCAAGAGGCAGTCCGGGTCATCGGAGTCGGTCCAACCGTCGTTGTCGTTGTCGATACCGTCACGGCAGTTTGTCTGTTGGCCGCTGGACTCGTCGTCGTCGAGCGCATTGGTGCAATCCGGATCCGCGGCATCGACGAGATTGTCGTTGTCGTTGTCGATGCCGTCGTTGCATTCGGTCCTGCCGGGACCGATTTCAGAAGTACCCAAGAGACAGTCGGGATCGCCCACGTCGGTCCATCCGTCGCCGTCGTTGTCGATGCCGTCACTGCATTCGTCGGTCTGGTTGGATGACTCGTCATCGTCCAATGCGTTGGCACAGTCCGGATCGGCAGCATCGGTGGTCCCGTCGTTGTCATTGTCGATGCCGTCGTTGCATTCGGTCCTGCCCGGTCCCACTTCATCGGTCCCGAGCTGGCAGTCGGGATCCTCCATGTCGGTCCAACCGTCGTTGTCGTTATCGATGCCGTCGGAGCAGGGATCCTGGCTGGCATCCGAGCCGCCCCCATCATCATTGACTTGTCCGTCGGTCGCAGCTCCGTCGGTCGCAGCTCCGTCGGTGGTGACGGTTCCATCTCCGTTGGCCTGCCCGTCTTGCTGGATGGACCCGTCCTGGACCGAGCCGTCTTGAATGGCTGCGTCCTGTCTCGCCGCTGCATCCGTTCCGGCATCCACACCTTGTCCCGAACTGCTGTCGTCACTGCAGCCCGAGGGAATGCTGACCGCCAGAACCGCGAACAGCGCAGCCACCATCAGCCGATTCGTACTACGAACAATTTGATTGATACCATACATTTTTGTCGTCATGACGACCTCCTATTGGCTGTCTCAGTCCGTCGCTTGTCGAACTCGATGGTCTTCCGCCTGGTCCCTGCAGGCTTTGTTGACGCTCATTTGGAATGATCGGACTTTTGGGAACGCTCGTCAAGCGTGGCACAGCAGGCAGGCGACATGATTGGGAGAAGTGTGCCGCTTCTTTGTCGAAGGGGCTTGCGATCCGAAGACGGGTTGGTATGTTGCTTTTCGACAGGGCGGATCTCTCTTTTACGATCTGTCTTTCGAAATTTGAATCACGTGCATGTCGTGGACCTTCCGGTCCCCGGCAAACAAGGAGGAACGAGTGATGAGACGTATCGGAATGCTTGCGGCTGCGATGTCAGCGGCCCTCTGGGGATCACTGGTCTTCGTCGGCTGCAGTGATGACAGCTCTTCGGGCCAGAGTTGCGGCAACGGCGTGATCGAGGGGACCGAGGAGTGTGACGGGTCAGACCTCAACGGCCAGACCTGCCAGGACCGGGGGTTTGCCGGCGGTGTCCTGGGATGCACCAGTTCCTGCACTTTCGACGTCTCGCAGTGCAGCGGAGAGAATCTCTGCGGCAATGGGCAGATCGACCAGGGCGAGGACTGCGACGGTACGAACCTCAACGACCAGACCTGCCAGGACGTGGGAAATTACAGTGGTGGTACGTTGCGTTGCACGGCGGAATGTACGTTCGATATGACCCAGTGCGAGGCTGCCACGAACTGCGGCAACGGGGTGATCGATGAGGGGGAAGAATGCGACGGGATGAACACCAACGGGCAGACCTGCCAGGACGTGGGAAACTACGGCGGTGGGACGCTGCGTTGCACCGCCGAATGTACGTTCGATACGACCCAGTGCGAGGCTGCCACGAACTGCGGCAACGGGGTGATCGATGAGGGCGAGGAATGCGACGGGATGAACACGAACGGGCAGACCTGCCAAACCGTGGATGGTTCGTATGTGGGCGGGTCCCTGGTCTGCGCAGACGACTGCACCTTCGACGTGAGTGGCTGCTGGCCGGGACCGGGAGTGTCGGATGAAATCGCTACGGCCAGGTCCACCAGCGATGGAACCGCCCTGAGCCTTCCCATCGACGGCGCAGTGGTGACCATGACCGTTCCGGCCGTGGGCACGGCCCCGGCAGGGTTCTTCATCCAGGCCGCCCAACCAGGCCCGGCCTTGTTCGTGGCCGTAGACCCCACGACACTCTCACCGGCCCCTGCTGCGGGTGACGTGGTGGGGTTCACCATCACCCAGATGGGAACCATCTACCAGGCCCGCCAGGCTCTTGCGATTTCTGACTTCCAAGTGCTTGGCAGCGGATACGACGTATCGAGTCTGTATCAGGACGTCAACCAGGCCACCGATCTGGTGTCCGCCCTGGACGACTACGAATCCGAAGTCATTTCGCTCAGCGCGGACGTGGTGGGAGAATTCGGATTCGCCGGGACAGGATTCGTGGCGGCCCAGATCCAGACCAGCGGCATCACCGGCGAGCCAAATTTCCTGATCCGGATGCCCGAGTCCGTGCGAGACGAGCTGGATTTGGCCACCGGCTGCACAGTAGACGTGGTGGGAACGCCCATGTGGCGTTACAACGACAGGGCACAGGTGGGTCTGTGGTATGCAGCCAATGCCACGGTGACGAGTTGCCCCGCGCCCAAGGTGGTCTCTGCCGTGGCCACGGCCTCCGATACGGTGGTGGTGACCCTGGACCGATTCGTGGCCCCAGGCAGCATCACCGATGCCGCCTCGCAGATCACGTTCGACAACGGCCTGAGTGCCACGGGCGCCTCGGTGGACGGAAGGACCATCCTGGTGACCACCACTGCCCAGGCTCCCGGACAGCAATACACCGTGACCTTGGCGGCCACCATCACCGACACCCTGGGCACTGGGGTGGACCAGACCGCCAACCAGGCTGATTTCCTCGGCTATACCCAGCCTGCCCTGGTGGCCATCAACGAGGTCAATGCCAACATCGCCAGTGGTTGTGACCTGATCGAACTGCGGGTGATCTCCGGGGGCAGCATGGACGGCTATTCCATCAAGGAGCGAAATTCCACGATTTTGACGTTTACTGGGTTGATGGTGGACACCAACGACTTCGTCATCGTGCACCTGGACGGAAACGACGTCGCGAATTGCAACTTGAACAGCTCGGGCAACGAGACCGCCTCGATCATCGAGCATCCGACGGCACAGTTCGGCTCCAACTTCGACCAGGCCTGGGACTGGTACAGCACGGACACCGGATTGACCAGGACCAACAACGTGATCCAGCTCCTCGACAACCAGGGCGTCATCATGGACGCGGTCCTCCTGGCGAACGAGTCGGACTGCACGAACTACAACTCCGCGTCTGCAAGCGAGTCGGCTGCAGCGGACGTGGCCGAAGACGGAGAATGGACCGCCCCGGACGGCACTGTTCCCGCTGGTGGCTTCGTGAACCAGACATTCTGTGAGAATGCGGCCAAGGACCTGGATGGCACGGGCACGGACCGGTCCGGCGATTCCATTCAACGCAATGGGAACACAGACACCAATACGATGAACGACTGGACCCAGACGACATCGACCTGGGCCGCTCTCAACCCAGGTCAGACCGCCTTCTGAGTCTCCCCCGATGCCGGGCCGCTCATGGGCGGCCCGGCGGTGGCGGGCCTGTTCCTTTTTTCCATCCAACCCAGTTGCCCATGAGGCAGACCCGAGGGGGCCTCGATGCCGCAATCAGTTCTGTTGTGGCTCGATCTGGAGTAAACTGTCTGATGTCCTTATCGACAGGATGCCAAAGTCACAGAGCGTCCCATCACGAAAACGACATAGACATTTGGTGCGTCGAATGTCCTCCTCCGGGAGGATTGGGATCGTGAAAGACTGTTGTGCAAACACCGGCATGGAGGTTCGATGATGGCAACGCGAACGACCTGTTTTCTCCTGTCTTCGATTCTTCTGGCTGCCTGCGGTTCGTCTGGAGACGAGCAAGGCACCCATGGTGACGGAGGGGAGGTCGGGCACGATGTGATGGTGCCGGGCGACGGGGGGCACGAGTGATGTGGGAGGCTGCAGCAGTGATTGCTCGCAGGAGGGCGAACACCGTTGTGATTCGCAGAACCAATTGGTCCAGGTCTGTCGACTCGAACAGACCGACTGTTTGGAAGTGGGAAACCGAGCAGGACTGTGGTACGCAAGGTGGCCGTTGCTCAGACGATGGCACTGGGCCTGCCTGTCTGTCGGATGGCACTTGTTCGGACGGGGTTCAAAATCAGGACGAAACAGGAGTGGATTGTGGGGGGCACTGTGATCCTTGTCCCATTGGAGAAGGCTGTGTGGACGACTCGGACTGCGGGTCAGGTGCCTGTTCCAACGGAATTTGTGTGCTGTGCCATGCTGGAGGATATCGCTGTTGGGGCAACTACCTGCAGCGTTGCACCAACGATGAATCCGACTGGGAAGATGTGGACCATTGTGACGTGTTGTCCTCCCAGGTCTGTGATGTCCAGACGGGAACTTGCCACGAGTCCGTTCCGGTCGGCGGCACGACCGTCACGGGTGTCTACTACCAGTATTCGAGTTTTTGTGTCGAAGATGGCGTTTTCAAAGGTGGGTTCGATGTCGGTTCTGCAGGTGACTTTCTCTTCGTCAATCGGAGCGGCCGACATATCGATGTCTATCACGTGGCCCTTGCAGACTCCGATGGCGACGGGGTTGCCGACCCGAATCAGAACCCAGACAACCCCGACGATCAGGGGCCGATCGAGGAACGGACCCTTGAATTCGTCCGTACCTACGATGGGGATCTCGCGAGCCACGATTATGGCCCTTGCGGAGTGTCGTTCTGGGGAGCCAATGAGATACAGCCGCGTCCCGATGCAATCTATTTCATCTCTCAGGCAAAAAATAGCCTGGGTCTCGTGTCCTACGATCCGAACTCGAACCAACGAAATTTCCTTTAGGCGTGGCTCGAAGGCCTGGATTGTGACCAGACACTTGGCTACGATCCGTTGAATGGAACGTGGTACGTGGGAACCATGGCTCGCCAGGTTTTTTCGTATCATGAACCCACCAGCGAGTGGGTTCTGGAGTTTACCTATCCGAGTTTGGCAGGCACTCACGCTGACGGACTGGAAGTGGTGGAAGATTCCAATAGCGGCGTGAGTTACCTGTATGTTACTGATATGTCGTCAGATTTTATTGCACAGTACCACAAAGGATCGGATGGAACCTGGGAGCAAACCAACCTGTTTCAGTATAATCGCGGGACAGGCGATGCCGTCGAAGGAATGGGATTTGGCGCCTTGGGGCATTTCTGGATGTCTTCGACGACCGCGCATATGGATCCGGAAAGTGCGAGCTGTGTGTTCGAGGTCGGCGGGCGGTGACATCGCCCACTATGTCGCTCCCTGGGCCCCCCCATCAATAGTTTGAGAACTGTTTGAAAGAATCTGTCTCGACTCCCGCTATTTCAAACTGTTGGATCCAAGGGGGCCCTCAACGAACCGGGAAGTCCTGGCTAGATCTGGAGCTGCTTTTTGTAGTTGACCAGTTCGCGTTGGATGTCGAGCAGGGCGTCGTTGCTGTCCAAGAGCTGCTGGGTGCGCTGCTGGAGCTTTTCGATGAGCCTTTGGCGTTCCCGGGCCTCTGTTTCGAGCATTTCCTGGTACTTGACCTGCACCAGGGCTTCGTCGGTGACGTTGCGCAGGATGACCAGGGCCCCCACGATGTGTCCATCGTCGTCTTTGATGGGCAGTCCGCTCAGGATCATGCGGATTTCTTCGTCGGTGTCTTTGGGTTTGCCCGTCATTTCGTCTAGTCGGACGTGGCGACCCACGTCCATGCATTCCTGGGCGATGTCTCGTTCGATGTCCATGACTTCCCCGATGCGCTTTCCCTTGAGTTTTCGGGCTACTGAACGGGGAAACAGAGCATAGAACATTCGATTGTACTCCAGGATACGTCCTTCCTGGTCCACGATGTAGTAGGCATCGATGATCACGTCGCTGAAACGTTTGAATTGTTCGATGAGGTCCATAGAGCCCCCGTTTCACCGGCGTCGCGGATTGGTCTGCCGCAGGCCGATGCGAATCGTTTGGAGGGTTGTGCGTCGAACTCACTGTCTGCAAGGGTGTATGATTGTCTGTTGACGACCTGATGTCAACCTCCTACTATCGCGTGAAAGTTGGCTGGTTTCGTCATGCAATCAACAGACAAATTGGCGCATAGAGCGCAGGAGAAAGGAAGCTCATGGCTCGCCGAAGAGGACTGACCATCAGTGCGAAGATGATCCTCACCTCCGTGGCTCTCATGGCTGTGATCATCGTATTGTTCGCCTATTTGAACTACCTCAACGTGACGGGAGCCTATCGCCAATCTGCTGTCAGGCAGAAACAGACCTACGAAAAGAGCATCAGGGATGCCGGTTCTGCGCAGATCATCGCCTTTGCCGAGCCGAGCAAGGCTGCCATGCAAGAGGAGAACTGGGCGGCCATCCAGCAGTTTATCGTGCCCATTCGGAAGAAAGATCCCAGGATTTTGTCCATCTGGGTGGCCAATTCCGCGGGCAAGGTCATGGCTTCGGCCGATCCCGAGGAGAATAAGAAACTTTTGGAAAAACCAGAGGGTTTTCTAAAAAGTCCCATGAGAAAGGCCCTCGTAGACCCCAAGTTGCTTCCCCCAAAGGATGCCAAGACGGTCAAGGCGTTCCGGATTGCCGGTGACATCAGGAAGTATCACGGCGACCGGGTCATGGTGCTCGGCGAGCGGCTCGTGGTGCAGGGCGTCTACCTCGGGGCCGTGGTGTTGGTCTATAGTTTGCGCCAGCTCGACGAGTTGGTGGGCCGGCTGGAGCGCGAGCGTGTCAAGGCTTCCAGAAAGGCGTTCATGCGCACTGCCCTCATCGGTGCGCTCTTCCTGCTGGTGGGACTGCTCATGGCCATCGTGCAGGGAGTGAGCATCTCTCGTCCCATCAAGACCCTGGCCGAGCGGGCCACCAGGATCGCCCAGGGAGACCTGGAGTCGCGGGTGGACGTGAAAGTCGGCGGAGAGCTTGCCCTTTTGGCTGAAAACTTCAACTTCATGGCGGACCAGCTTGTCATCTTGCTCCAGGAGACCGCAGCGAAAGCGACCATGGCCAAGGAACTCGAAGTGGCCCGGACCATTCAGCAGACCCTGGTGCCTCCAGACGAAGTCGTGGACCGCGGAGCCATGGAGTTCGTGGGATATTTCGAGCCGGCCACCGAGTGCGGTGGTGACTGGTGGGGCTATTTCGACCTCGTGGGAGACAAGGTGCTCGTCATCATCGGGGACGTGACCGGCCACGGAGTGCCCTCGGCCATGATCACGGCTTCGGCCAAGAGCGCAGTGGACACGCTGCGGTTCGTCAGCGACAACGAACTCACGGTGACTTATTTGATGGAGATTCTCAACAAGGCCATCTACGAGAGTGCCAGGCGGCAGTTCGTGATGACCTGCTTTGCTTCGATCATCGATCTCAAGGCCTTGACAGTGACCTACGCCAATGCCGGGCACAATTTCCCCTATCTCGTGCGCGAAAAGGACGGCAGGCCAAGATTCAGCGTGCTCATGACCCGGGGGAATCGTCTCGGCGACCTGGTGGATTCCCGCTACGAGGCCAAGACTGAGAAGTTGGAACCAGGCGATGTGCTCGTATGGTACACAGACGGCTTCGTGGAGTGTGAAAACGAGCAGGGCGAGGAGTTCGGTGAGAAGCGCTTCCGGTCAGCCATTCGAAGGGCGCGTGAAAAGCCCGTGGACCAGATGCGCGATGCCGTGGTGGCCGACGCCATGGCCTTCTTTGGAAACATGCCGCGCAAGGACGATATCACCGCGGTGTTCGCCCGGGTCTACGAGCCGGGCAGGGCGCCAGTGATCCGCCCTGGTTCCGCGAAAGACGAGGGCAAGCCGGCAGAGACGGAGTCGGAAGGATGAGACGACTGGTTGCAGCAGGGGTTTTGGTTGGGTTGGCCGGCCTTGCAGGGAAGGCTGCGGCCCAGGGCAGAACCGGGGAGATGACCCAGGCGATGCAGACCATGGCTCGTTGCGGCAGGGCATACGCAGCCAACGATTTTTCCAAGGCCGAGGAGGAATGTCTCAAGGCCTTCAGTTACGATCCCACTTTGGTGGACGCCATCGACAAGTTGGCGGCGATTTACTATGAAAAGGGCCGCTACCGGCAGGCGGTGGCGCTTCTCCGCAGGGCATCGGCCGCCAACCCGGGCAATCCCAGGGTGGAATCATGGCTGGGGCTGCACCTGCTCAAGCTCCGGCGCAAGGCCGAGGGAATCAGTCATCTTAAGAAAGCCGTCAAGAAGAACCACAAGCTGTTTCTGGCCCAGCTTAAGCTGGGGGCCTATTATTTCAAGAAGCGAAAGTACCGGTCTGCTGTCACGGCTTTTTGGAATTTTCTCAAGTTTCGGCCCAAGGCGGCGGCCAAGGTGGATCCCGTGGTCCATCGTCTCCTGGGCGTTTCGTATCTTCGCTTGGGCAAGTATCCCCAGGCCCAGACCAGGCTCCTGCGGGCCCTTGCGTTGCGCCCCAAGGACAAGAGGGCGGAGCTCGAACTGGGCGAGGTCTATGCGCGTCGCGGTTTTTGTAACCCGGCACTTTCCATTTTCAGAAAATATCGCAGGTTGCGGGCCAAGCGTCCCAAGCTCTATTATCTCGAGGCAGTCTGTCATTTTCGGCTCAAGGCCAAGTCCAGGGCCGTTGCAGCAGTGACGAAGTTCATTGCGGTCCGCCCGAAGGTCGTGGATGGCTACCTGCTCCTTGGAGACATTCATCTCTACTACCGGGAATACAGCCAGGCCCTTCGGGCCTACCAGAGAGCCGTTCAGATGGTGCCCGGGTCGGTGGATGCTGCCGTAAAGTACGCCAGGGCGCTCATGGGCCTCAAGATGTATCGGAAGGCCAAGGTGGTTCTCGAGAGGACGCAACGGAGCGCAGCCGACGATCCTGCCCTGCTGGCGGTGCTGGGGCGGTGTTACGAGGCGCTCAAGCAATACGACAAGGCCATTGTCGTGGCCCGAAAGCTCGTGGCAAAACAGCCCAAGGACGTGGATGCCTGGACTTTGCTTGGTTGGGTTTCGTTAAAAAAGAATGATGTGTCTGATGCGGTGGCAGCGTTCCGCAAGGCCAACCGTTTGTCCGGCGGCCGCAACAGCGAGGCCCGTGGCGGACTGGTTGCCGCCATCAATTCGCAGGCCTATGGTCCTGTCATGAAAGGAGATTGGAACAAGGCTCGGTCACTTCTCGATGAGGCCTACCGTCTCGATCCAAAGCGCCTCATGACCTTGAGAAATCTGGGGTTGGTGAATCTGGCATCGAGGCAGTACCAGGCTTCCGAAAAGTATCTGCGCCGGGCCTTTCGGAAGGTGCCCCGTGACCTGGTGGTCAACCGGCTTCTTGGTCGCGTCTACCTTGCCACCCGTCGTTTGGAAGCAGCCAGGACACATTACATTCGGGCCCGGCAGGCAGCCTACCGGGTCGGGGGAGTGGTGCTCGCCGAGGTGCAGATCGAGTTCGCCGCAGTCCTGGCCAAGCTCGGGCGCATGGATGAATCCATCTCGCAGCTCAAGGATGCCGTGTTGAATAGTGGCAGTGACTCGAACACCAACAAGATAGCCCGGCAGAACCTGGTCAGGCTCTTGCTGATCCGGGCCAGCAAGCTCATTCGAGACGGCAAGGGAGACAAGGCGCTCGATGACTGTGGGCTTGCCGTCAAACATGCCAAGGGCTTGCCGGACCAGGCCATGCTCAAGGCAAAGTTCATGCTTGCCATGGCCAGCCTGGATGCGGCCAAATGGGGCGCCGCCGTTTCTCTGCTCAAGGAATTGGGAACCAGGGGGTCGTTCGCCAAGGTGCTCAAGCCACCCTACGACAAGCTGGGACTCAAGTTTTTCGAGGTCTATGCTGCATATCGCCAGGGCCGTTACGGGTATGCCGCTGCCCAGTTTCGCAGGATGTCGCGTCGCGTGAAAGGCCCGTTGCGTGCCAAGATAGAGGCCATGATCGTGTCGTGCCGCGAGTTCGACGCAGCTACGGCACTGCGGTTGGGGAAGGTCAAGGCAGCCTTGGCCTTGCTCAAGGCCGTGGGGCGCCGGACCAGGGAATCACGCCACAACCTGGCCCTTGCATATTATCGGGGAGGCAGTGTGTCGCGGGCCATACGCATGTGGAAGTCGGCGGGCATGCCGCCTTCGGCCCTCTGCAATCTGGGGGTCCATTACGACAACATGGGGCAACCAGAGCAGGCCTATCGGTACTACAAGCAATGCCTGGCGCGGGGAGGCGGCAACGCGGCCATTCGGCGCCGCGCTGAAGTGAAGCGGAAGTTGTTCGGTTTCAAGTAGGAGAGGGAATCATGACATCGTCTTGGTCCATCGACAGACGGTTGGCTCAGAAGCTGCTTGAGTCTGTGGTTGTCGGCCTGGTGGCCTTCTGGTCGCCCATGGTCCTGGCGCAGCAAAGTCAGCCCACTCAGCTCGTGCTGGGTATCTACTGTCCCAACGGTAAGTTCGCGGGCAGCGGCTCTCGTTGGGGCTACATCAACCGGTTGGCCAAGCACGTGGCCAACATCACCGGCATCCCCACCAAGGGCAGGGCCTTCGCCACTGCGGGAGCTTTTTCCGGGAGCCTGTCCAAGCTGGATTTCGCGGTGGTCGATCCCCTGTACCTGTGTCGCCGCAAGGGACGCTTCAGGGTTTTGCTCACAGGTCGCATGGGTGGAGGGTCCCGCGCCCCTTGGGCCCTGTTCGCCAGGTCCAGCAAAGGGGTCATGTCCCTGAAGGGAAAGCGTCTCATCGTGGCCCGTGCCGCCGGTGCAGAGGTCTCCTTTGCGGAGGGCCTTTTCTACGGTGAGATCTCGGTGCGAAAATTCTTTTCCGCGGTCAAGAGGGCTCCGGACCTGGTTTCCGCCGTGGCGGCGGTGCGGGGCGGATCTGCCGATGCCGTGTTTGCACCGACCGTGATGGGTGGCGGCCTGTCGCGTGTCTTTTCCGCCGGCACCGTGCCGAATCCCGGTTTCGTTCTCGTGCGCAGGAGCCTTGCCGGTGCCCTGGTTGCCAAGGTCAAGGCGGCGGTTCGCGGGTACGGAGCCGGTGGAGTGGGTGGTTGGGGCGGTGCGGGGGGCTATTCCTGTCGATTCGGTCGCAAAAAGATCTCCATGCTCATGGCCAGGCCTCGATCGGTGCGTTTTTCAGACAGGGGAATGCTCAATATGAAATTTGGATTGGACTTTGTCCTGCCTCCTGTGCAAAAATACTTCTGGAAGCCATGAGTGTGTAAGCCATAAAACGATTGACGCCAAAGAAAGTACTTGATGTCCAGTCCAACTCCCAGACAAGCCGAGCATGTCACCACGACACTCAGACGCAGGACAGCGCTGGATTGGTCCTTCGATCGTCGGTCGGGCCTTGTCTACGTCTCGTTGAAGGGAGAGATCGACGAAAACGCCCGGCTCGGAGAGCTGGCGCGACGACTCGATGGGAAGGTGGTCCTGGACCTGGCGGACGTGCGCCGGATCAACAGTGCCGGAGTTCGCGAGTGGGTGAATTTCATCCGGGAATTGCCCAAGGTCGAGGAAATCAGCTTGGCGCGGTGCAGTCCCACCATCACGAATCAGCTCAATATGATTTTCAATTTCCGCGGAAAGGCCCGGGTGGAGTCCTTCTATGCACCGTATGTCTGCGAGCACTGTGACGTGGAGGTAGACCGGTTGGTCAATGTAGAGGAGCACTTCCCGGACAGGGACCCTGCCAAGGTGCCGTCGTTTCGCTGCGAGCACTGTGGGGCTGAGTTGACATTCGACGATATTCCGGAACGCTATTTCTCCTTTATCCTCCAGCTATGAATCCCGACGAAACTTCGGAACCGGCCCAGGTGCCAGACCTGGTGATGCGTCTGCTCGACGGCATCGCGGATGCCGCGGTGGTTTTGACGCAAGACCGTCGAGTCGTCTATTGCAACCAGCCATACGTGCAGTACACAGGGCTGAGGAATCGAGATGTCCGGCGCAAGATGCGCGAGGGCGCGCGCTGTCACGAACTCTTCCCTCTGGGCATCTGCCAGGAAGTTTGCGCAATGCGACAAGCGGCCAGGCTCGGACGTCCCATTCGGATGGATGAAATCGAGGCGGTTCGGGGGGACGGGGAGCGTTTGACGCTCATCGTCACGGCCACGTCGCTCGGTGATGGCCTCTTCGTGGAAACCTACCGGGACGTGACGGCCGATGCGAGGATCCAGAAGCGCTACCATCAACTCCTGGAGGTGGAGCGGCGCGATCGCGAGACCCTCGAACGGCTCGTCGAGGAGCGCACCAGGGACCTTCGCAAGGCCAACGAAGAACTCAAGCAGGCCCAGACCATGCTGGTGCACCAGGAAAAGATGTCATCGCTGGGGCGTCTTGCGGCGGGCATTGCGCATGAGCTCAACAACCCCATCAGTTTCGTGTATGGCAACATCGAGTTCATGGAGGAGTATTTCCATCATCTTCTCGATGTCGTGCGCCTCTTCGAACGAGTGCTGTCGGAACGAGGTATCCAGGACGACCGGATCGAGAAATTGAAGGAAGACGTCGAGTTCGAGTTTCTGGTGGAGGATGCACTCAAGCTCATGGAGTCCATTCGGTCCGGTGCAGAGCGTACCGCGGCCATCGTGCGTGATCTCCGGGTTTTTTCCCGGGCCGGAGGACATTCCGACATGGCTTTGGCCGATCTCATCGAAGGACTCAAGGCCACCTTGACGTTGCTCAGGCCTGTTTTGAAAAACCGCATCGACGTGGTCCTGGATTTACAGGAGTTGCCCAAGGTGGTCTGCAACGTGGGGCACATCAACCAGGTTTTCATGAATATTCTTCAAAACGCGGCCGATGCCATCGATGGCCAAGGAGAAATCGTCATCCGGGCCAGGCGGACGGACAGCGGCGTGCGTTTCGTGTTCAAGGATTCCGGTCCGGGGATCCCCGCCGAGATCGTCGACAAGCTCTTCGAGCCCTTTTTTACGACGAAGGAGGTGGGCAAGGGGACGGGGTTGGGGCTGGCCATCTGCGATGGCATCATGCGACAACACGGAGGACGCATCGGGGTGGAGAGTCGACCCGGCGAGGGAGCGGTGTTCGTCCTGGACTTGCCGCTTGTGCCGCCCAGCGTCACTTCAGACGAGGCGGACAAGAACTCGTGAGACAATGAGCCTGATGAGTCGGCAGACGTCCGGCTCCCATGCAAGACACTTCGAAAATCCTACAAGAGGGTGGCGGCCAACTCGGCCAGGTTGGATCGTTCTCCCTTGACCAGGGTGACGTGACCGGCCAGTTTTGCATCTTTGAATCGTTCCACCACGTGGGTCAGGCCGTTGTTGGCGCTGTCTACGTAAGGGTTATCGATCTGGTAGGGATCGCCGGTGAGTACGATCTTGGTGTTTTCTCCCACCCTGGTGATGATGGTCTTGACCTCGTGAGGCGTCAGGTTCTGTGCCTCGTCGACGACCATGAACTGGTTGGGAATGGATCGGCCCCTGATGTATGTGAGCGGTTCGATTTGCATATAGCCCATGTCCACCAGGGTCCGGTATCCTTCGGTGCCTTTCTTCTTGCCACCGTGATTGCCTGATTCGGCGTTGTCGCGGCCCCCGGAGACCAGCAACTCCACGTTGTCGTAGATGGGCTGCATCCAGGGGTTGAGCTTTTCTTCCACATCACCGGGCAGGTATCCCAGATCCCGTCCCAGGGGAAAGATGGGCCGGGAGACCAGGAGCCGCACGAAGGACTTGTCGTCGACGACTTTTCTCAGTCCCGCTGCAATGGCCAGAAGGGTTTTGCCTGTGCCGGCCTTGCCCACCAAAGTGACCAGCTTGATGTCGTCGTCGAGGAGCAGATCCAGGGCAAAATGCTGTTCCCTGTTTCTGGGCCGGATACCCCAGATGGAATCCTTGGGCACCTTGAGCGCATCGATGCGATCCAGGCTGGCGTCGAATCGGCCAAGGACCGTATTTTTGGGATTATCGGCCGCCTGGAGCATGACAAACTCGTTTGGGAGCAGCGACGAGACCTGGTCTTTGGACAGGGTCACGAATTTTTCAGACCGGATCTCTTCGAGTTGATGGGCTGGCAGGGTCAGGTCCCGCCATCCGGGATAGAGCTCGTCGATGTCGATCTTGTCGGCCTGAAAATCTTCGGCTCGCAGCCCCATGGCGTCGGCGCGGACCCGCAAGTTGACATCCTTGGTGACGAAGATTGTGGGAAGCTCGGGGTTGGCTTCGGCCACTTCCAGGGCCACTGCGAGGATGTAGTTGTCTTGCTTCTTGCGGTCCAAAAACAGGGCCGGAATTTGTCTTTTGGGGATGGCCACCCTGAGCATACCGCCGTTTTTCAGTTCCACGCCTTCGGCCAGTCGGCCGCCTCTTTCGCGCAACTCATCGAGGTAGCGCGACACGGTCCTGGCGTTGCGCCCCCGTTCGGACAGTTCCTTTTTGAACTGGTCGACTTCCTCGAGGACGTTGATTGGAATGATGACGTTGTTGTCGCGAAACTGGTAGATGGCCCTTGGGTCGTGGAGCAAGACGTTGGTGTCGAGAACGAAATTCTTGGTCACGGAGATCACCTCCAAAAGGTTTTCGGAGTCCGAATCTTCCGAAGTAGGACTCCAAACGGCGCGATATTCCGAGCTTGCCAGCCGGTTGCCCGCAAAACAACAGATCGTCGTCTCGGCGCCTGATTGGGGAAATTAGAATGACACTGAGCGTGCTTTTTGTCAATTCAATCGATTCGTTGTCTCGCGTGCACCTCTATTCCTGCCACAAAGTATTTTGTTGTCACCGACAGGGTGGAGTGGGTTGATGTATGAAAATCTGATGGCCGCTCATTTTCGTTTCGAAAAAGATCATTTCGGGTATTTGTCCCCTGATGGTTTCTGTCAAGAGGGTGACCTGCCAGGCGTGGTTGATGCCGCTTTGTGCTCGGTCGGCGGCAAAGCCGGAAGGCTTGTCGCATGACGAGACTGTATGGAATACTCTCGATGCTTCGGCCTGCATCGGTTTTTTTATGTAGGTAAGCTGGACGGAAAACATGAGGTGAGCGAATGGCTGATTCGGCAGGAGATCTCTTCGACCGATTGGTTTCTGTGATGGCTCAGCTTCGAGGTCCCGCGGGATGCCCATGGGACAAACAGCAGACCCTGGCTACAATTAATGATTATATGCTCGAAGAGGCTTATGAGGCGTACGAGGCCGCACGCCGTAGAGACTGGGACGGCCTGGCCGAGGAGTTGGGTGACCTGGCATTCGAGATCGTGTTCCTGGCGCGTCTTGCCGAGGAGGCGGGCCGTTTCGACGTGCGGCGATCCCTCCAGAGCATCCTGGACAAGTTGGTCAGGCGCCACCCCCATGTTTTCGGAGATCTCCAAATCACGGATCCAGATGAGGTCAATGAGAACTGGCGGGCCATCAAGGCAATGGAACGGGGGGCGGGCCGCAAGGCTGCGTCGGAACTGGATGGGGTGCCAAAGAGTCTGCCGCCACTGCTCCAGGCACAGCGTCTGAGCGAGCGGACGCGATCCCGGGTGACCCGAGAGGATGCCCGGATGCATCTGTCCTCTGCGATTTCTGGATTGGAGCGGCTTCTGGCCGTCTTGGAACGAGACGCCCCAGGAATGGGTCCAGGCGACGAGGGGATGCAGGGTAGCCGTGACAAGCAGCGAAATCGAGAGACGCAGAGGCCTGCAGAGAGGCAGACGAACGCAGAAATGCTGATGAATGGAGAGACGCAGGGCGATAGAGAGTCTCAGACTCCAGCCCGCCGGGATGACTCCAAGGCGGATCTGCTTGGAGATGCCTTGTGGCAGATCGTCCAGGTGGCTCGCTTTTTTGGTGAGGGCCTGTCATCGGCTCTCCTGGCCCGACTCGACCATGTGCGTGACGCTGCGGCGCCGCAGAACGGGGCGGTTCGGCCGGGGGCAAGCAGAGGATCGGGGGGATAGTTCGTTTGAAAATGGTTCGTCTAGAATCTGGTAAACCTTGTATTTTTTGCATCCAATGCACAGCAGGCCTTTCACAGCAGGCCTTTCAAAAGGTTCTCTATCCGAATCCAAATGGGCTTCTGTGTAAAAATTATTTACTTGACAATGAGTCGGTCTCGTAAAGGATAAGGGCGCATTTGCGAGGCTTTGTAACTACGAAAGCCTCGATGTTGCAAGATGCCAGGTGACGGACGCAGCTGGTCTGGTATCGTGAGCCATCAGTTATTGGTCGAGAATCCAAAAGGAGTGAAGAATCATGACGGACGAGGAACTCAAAAATTTGAAGTCTGACCACACAGTCGATGCCCGCGGGACCGCTTGCCCCGGCCCGTTGCTCGCTGCAAAGCGGGCCATGCCCAAGGTGCCCAAGGGCGGCGTTCTCGAGGTGCTGTCCTCCGATCCCGGCACCAACAAGGACATTCCCCTGTGGGCCAAGAAGGTGGGACACGAGATGCTCGGACTGGTTGAAGAAGCCGGTTACTGGCGGCTCTTTGTCAAGAGGATGAAGTAATGAGTGAACAGGCGGCCGCAGGGTCGGGAGGGCACAAGCCGAAGGTGTTGACCTTCTCGACTGTCAATATTTCTGACATCGGCATCGATCTTGCCGGCAGCTCCCATATGCATTACCCACCGTCGGTGACCACGATTTCGTTGCCTTGTTCCAGTGGGATCAAGCCGAAGTGGATCCTTCATGCAATCGAGAGCGGGTTCGACGGGGTTTTCGTCGCTGCAGACGGGACGGACTGCGCTCTGGTGCCGGATTGCACGGACCGGACCGCCAAGATCGTGGAGGAGGCCCAGCGTCTGTTGAAAGAGCAGGGTTACGATCCGGCCCGCGTGAAGATGGCGGCGATTTGTTCGGTCTGCGCTGAGTCTTATGTGAACCTGGTGGGCCAGTTCGTGGATAACCTGCGGGAAATGGGAGCGCCAACGAAGAGTGCCTGAGGGCCCGGACCCCGGGTTTCTCGTCAATCTCTGTACGAGGAGTACGATGGACTACGATGTGCTCGTGTTGGGCGGCGGTGCCGCCGGCATGGAGTCCGCCCTGAATCTCGGGGATATGGGCTTCGATGTGTTGCTCGTGGAGAAGGAGCCCAGTGTGGGCGGGAAAATGATCCTTCTTTCGAAGGTGTTTCCCACGCTGGACTGTGCGAGCTGTATTTCCACCCCGAAGATGGCCTCTACCGGTCACCACCCCAAGGTGACAAACTGGGTCTATTCGGAAGTGGACAAGGTTCGCAAAAATCCCGACGGGACGTATAACGTGCGGGTCCACCGCAAGTCGCCCCACGTGGATTTTGCCAAGTGCACGGGCTGTGGCGACTGTGAGCTGGCCTGCACCGTGTCTGTGCCAGACCGGTTCAATTCGGACCTGGTGGCATCGCGTGCCGCGAGCATTGCCTTTCCTCAGGCTGTGCCCAAGAAAGCCGTGATCACCAGGGAGGGGCGGTCACCTTGTATCGGCGCATGTGACACAGGCATCAAGGCGCATGGCTATGTCTCGTTGGTGCGGTCCGGCCGCTACGAGGCCGCCATGGAACTCATCCTGGAAGACGCCCCGCTCGTGAGCACTTTGGGGCGTGCCTGCTATGCACCCTGCGAAAGTGCCTGCACCCGCGGTGAACTCGAGGGGCCGGTGCCCATCCGGCTCATCAAGCGATTCGTGGCGGACTGGTACTATAAAAAGTATCCCGAGCCCAAGGTGGAGGCATTTCACAAGGCAGAGACCACGGGCAAGAAGGTGGCGGTGGTGGGCGGCGGCCCGGCCGGGCTGGCCGCTGCATATCATCTGGCCCGTAAGGGGCACGATGTGGTCATCTTCGAGGCGGCCGAAAAGGCCGGCGGCGCATTGCGTTACGCACTGCCTTCCTATCGACTTCCCCGGGATGTCCTGGATCGTGACATCGCCAACGTGACCGCACTCGGCGTCGAGATCAAGACGAACCACCGGGTCGAGTCTGTGTCCAAGCTCAAGGAAGAGGGCTACGACGCCGTGTTTCTCGGCTTGGGCGTCACAGAGGGCCGCAAGATGGGGATCGAAGGCGAGGACCTCGAAGGCGTCGTGGACTCCATGACCTTCCTCGGCGATGTGGCCAGGGAGCGAACCCCGGACCTCACAGGCAAAACGGTGCTCGTGGTGGGTGGCGGCAACGTGGCCATCGATTCGGCCCGCGTGGCCAGGCGGTTGGGGGCTGCCAGGGTGGTCGTGCAGTATCGACGCTCCGAAGAGGAGATGCCCGCCCATCACTGGGAAGTCGAGGGTGCCCGCGAAGAAGGCGTGGAGTTCGAGTTCCTCAAGACTCCCGTGGCCTACAAGGGCGATGGCAAGGTGGACAAGGCGGTGAGCATCGACATGAAGCTCGGCGAGCCGGACAGCTCCGGCAGACGCCGTCCCATCCCGGTGGATGGCTCGGAGAGCGAGACCGCCGTGGACTATGTCATCGTTGCCGTGGGACTCAAACCGGCCACGTCTTCCTTCACAGAGTTGGAGTTGGAGCGCAACGGCCGGGTCAAGGCAGACCCACACACCATGCAAACGACCCTGGAGGGCGTGTTTGCGGGTGGCGACGTGGTGACCGGGCCTTCGATGATCGTCACCGCGCTGGGGCAAGGCAAGCGGGCCGCGTTCTTCATCGACCGGTATCTCAAGGGGCTCGATTTGGACACGGCCGTGTATGAAAAAGGCCCCGAGGTCATCGATCACGACAAGGTGCTCGCCAGGCAGCGGGTCTACCGGAATCTCCAGCCGGTGGGCAGCAAGCTCATGGCAGCCCAGGAGCGGATCTCGGACTTTCGCGAGATCGAGTTCGGGCTCAGCGAAGAAGACGCCAGGTACGGTGCCGGGCGTTGTCTGGATTGCGGCGTTTGCTCCGAATGTCACGAATGTGTCAAGGCTTGCCCAGCCGACGCCATTGCGTTGGACATGGAAGGCGAGTACGTGGACCTGACGGTCAAGTCCGTGGTGGTTTCGACGGGCTACAAATTGGTGGATGCCGAAAACCTCACCCAGTACGGCTACGGGCGGTATCCGAACGTGGTGACCGGCATGGAGATGGATCGCCTCCTGGCCCCTACCAGGCCCTACAACACGGTGCTCCGTCCATCCGACGGCAAGGTGCCCGATAACATTGCCTACGTGTTCTGCGCCGGGTCCCGGGATCGATCCCAGAACAACAGGCTTTGTTCCAGGGTCTGTTGCATGTATTCCATCAAGCAGGCCCAGCTCATCATGGGTGCGCTGCCCCTGGCAGACATCACCATGTACTACATTGATATCCGGGCTTTCGGAAAGGGATACGAGGAGTTTTACCGCCAGGCCGAGGCCATGGGCACCTACTTCGTCAAGGGGAAGGTGGCCCATATTTTCCAGAAGGAAAACGGCAACTTGCTGGTGACCTACGAAGATATGGCCAACGGGACCGTTGAGACCATGGAACACGACATGGTCGTCCTGGCCGTTGGGCTGGTTCCCAACACCGAGCCGCTGGCCCTGTTCGAGGACGGGCTGGAAGCCGACGAATTCGGCTACGTGCTCGAACCCAACGGGAATATCGACCCTGGACGCACGTCCCTCGAAGGGGTTTTCGTGGCGGGGACCGCTTCTGCGGCCATGGACATCCCCGACACCATCGTCCATTCTGGAGCGGCGGCGGCGCAGGCTGCGGCGTACCTCATGACACATAAGGGGAAGGCCAAATGAGCAAGCGACGGATCGGCGTTTACATCTGCCATTGTGGCGGCAACATCTCCGACTACGTTGACGTGGAGAAGGTCCGCCAGGCCATCGAGGGCGAGGACGGCGTGGTGGTGGCCAAGACCACCATGTTCGCCTGTTCCGACGCCTCCCAGCAGGAGATGATAGAAGATATCAAGGCCAACAATCTAGACGGCATGGTGGTGTCTTCCTGTTCTCCGAAACTGCACCTCATGACGTTTCGTGGGGTGGCCAAGCGCGCTGGGCTCAATCCTTACACGTACGACCAGGTCAACATCCGCGAGCAGGACTCCTGGGCCCATTCCGACAACCCGGAAGCTGCCACGAACAAGGCCATTGCGCTCGTCAAAGCCGGCATTGCCAAGGCTTCCCTGAGTAAGCCCTTAGAGCCCATCCGAATCGAAACGGTGCCCCGGGTGCTCGTCATCGGCGGCGGGGTGGCGGGCTTGCGTGCGTCACGTGCTCTGGCCGACCTGGGCATGACGGTTTATCTGGTGGAGAAAACCGACAAGCTCGGAGGCCTCGTGGCCGGCAGAAAGTCGGTCTACACCGGGGGCATGGACGGAGCGGAACTGGTGGCCTCCATGGTCGACGACATCAGGTCGCGCGAGAACGTCCAGATTCTCACGGAGTCCGAACTCGTGGAGAAGAGCGGGTCGGTGGGAGACTTCACCGTCAAGATTGCCTCGAAGGATGGAAACGAGTTTACATTCAACGTGGGAGCCATCGTGGTCGCCACCGGCGCCTCGGTGTACGAGCCCAGCGAGGGCGAGTACGGCTATGGCCTGCCGGGGGTGGTCACCCTGCCGGAGTTTCTCGACCTGGTGGACGGCACCGAAGAAGGCGCTGGGTTGCAGTACAACGGCCGGGACATCGAGAGCGTGGCCTATATTTACTGTGTGGGCAGCAGGGCGGAGGAGGACGACCCCTCGGGCCGGACCTACTGCTCCCGTTACTGCTGTACCGCCACCATGTGGGCCGCGAACCTCGCTGCCAAGCGCAGTGAGGGGCTTCGCCAATACCATGTGTATCGCGACATTCGGACCTACGGAAAATACGAGACCATCTTCGAGTCTGCCTCCAAGAGCGGATCCTTCATCGTGCGTTTCATGCCCGAAGATCCTCCCGAGGTGGTGGAAGGGGACGAGGGCCTGGTGGTTCGGGTCACCGACCAGCTCACCGAGAATCAGAAGCTGGCCATCGAAGCAGACCTCGTGGTTCTGGTGACAGGGTTGACCTCGAGGCCCAACGAAAAGCTGGAATCGGTGCTCAAGCTGCCCGTGGGCAACGGCGGATTCTACAACGAGATCCATCCCAAGCTGCGGCCCGTCGAGACCGTCATCGACGGAGTCTTCCTTGCCGGCTCTTGCCAGTTCCCCAAGTCTCTGTCCGAGAGCGTGGCCTCATCGTTGGCCTCAGTGGCCAAGTCTTCGGCATTGCTCCTCAAGGGATTTGTGGAACTCGAACCCATCGTGGCCAGCGTGGACTGGGATGCCTGCCTGTGGTGCGGTGACTGTGCCGAGGCTTGTCCCTATGGTGCCATCGGCAAGACCACGACCCCCGATGGCAAGGAAGTGGCGGAAGTCAACCGGGCCCTGTGCAAGGGCTGTGGCGCATGCGGTCCGGCGTGCAAGGTGAACGCCATCGAACTGGACGGCTACACCGATGCTCAGGTCGAGACAGCCATCGAGAAGATGGCCGCCCTGGTCACTGTGTAACAAACGGACATCGTGGCGGTGGCAGCGCCGCCTCGGCTCTACCGGAGGTTTTGACCATGTCACTCGGATTGAAGGAGCCCCCGCGCAGGGAGTTTCGCGAGATTGCCCGTGAAGAGCGCGTGATGAAGGACAAGATACTGGCGATTCTTGCCGACGGCGGAAAGACCATTCCCGAGATCACCGAAGCCATTGGATACCCAGGACACGAAGTCGTCTACTGGGTCATGACCATGCGGCGCTACGGCCTGGTGGAAGAAGAGGGAGATGCCAACGACGAAGGATACTTCGTCTATGCCGCGACGGGAAAGACCCTCTAGTCGGGTTGGTTCCGTAGACCCAGTCTTTTCATCATGCTCCAGAGAGTGGTGGGGGGCAGTTCCAGGCGTTCGGCCGCGCCGCGCGGGCCGCTCACCTTGCCGCCAGAGGCATCCAGGGCATCGAGGATGACC
>CAZIJS010000025.1:0-10340 GCA_964539505.1 uncultured Myxococcales bacterium | reverse complement strand
GCAGCCTGGGATCCTGCGCGAGGGGCCGAAGTTTTCCAGTGCTCGGGCCCTGCGGCAGTTCGAGGTGCCGACTGGAGATTGTGGCCCCGCCTGCCAGGATGGCAGCGCGTTCCAGGGCGTTGGCCAGTTCCCGGACGTTGCCCGGCCAGTCGTGGGACTCCAGGAGTCGTGCTGCGTCCTCGGACATGCGCAGGACCGGCATCTTGAGCCTCGTTTCAATCTCGCGCAGAAGGACCGCCGCCAGGAGGAGCACGTCGCCGGGTCGTTCCCGGAGGGACGGCAGGCGAATCGGGAATGCTGAGAGGCGGTAGTACAGGTCTCGTCGAAACCGTCCGACCTCTACTTCAGCCTCCAGATTCTTGTGGGTTGCAGCCAGGAGACGGACATCCACCCGGATGGTCCTGGCGCCGCCCACTCTCTCGAACGTGCCTTCTTCGATCACCCTGAGGAGCAACGCCTGCGCCTCGGCGGGCAAGTCCGCGATTTCGTCCAGAAAGAGGGTCCCTCCGTCGGCTAGTTCGAACCGTCCAAGGCGCCGGGTTGCTGCCCCGGTGAAGGACCCGCGTTCGTGGCCGAAGAGGTCGGAGAGCACGAGGCTGCCTTGGAGCACAGAACAGTTGACCGCCACGAAGGGGCCCGAGGCCCTGTCCGACCAGGCATGTAGCGCCCGGGCTGCACGCTCCTTGCCTGTGCCCGTCTCTCCCAAAAGGAGCACGGTGGCCCCTGTGGGGGCTGCGAGGCGAATGCGGTCCAGGGTGGCTCGCCAGGCCGGCGACCTGCCGGGCAGCAGTGCTTCGGGGGCCAGGTCGGGCCCAGATGGGCGACCGGCTGCAAGGGAGTGGAGTCTCTTGTTGAGCCTGTCGGCCCTGAACTGGGCTCCAAGAGCCTGGCCTGCCAGTCGAGCAAAGGCCGCCACGGAGGCGAGGATCGTTTCCGACTCGAAGACCCCACATTGGCGAAAATCCAGGGTCATGGCGCCCAGGAGTGCCGCTGAGTCATCCCTGAGGGGCACAGCGAGGCAGGAGTGGTCTCCAGGCAGGGGGACCATCTTTGCGTAGGGGTCTGGCTCATCTCCTTCCTTGTGGGCCGCATCCAGCACCGTAGGGCCAGGGCCGAGCATGGCCTGCTGGAGTGCGGGCCTGCCCGCCAGAGATACCAGGTGGCCCAGAAGCTGCGGCTGCGCCAGTGGCCCGCGGGCCGCCACCACCTTGAGGGCGTCCTCGCCATCCAATTCGAGGATGGCGGCCAGGTCCGCCGGGACCACGTCCCGGACCGCATCCAGGATGTTTTCCATCCAGTCTTGCATCGCATCATCTCATTTTGGAAGATAATACGATATTTCGTGAGACGAGGCACGATATTTGGTGAATCCAGGAGACGGCATCGGGGTCCTGAGACCCAAGTAAGCTCCTGTTGTGGGGTTTTTAGGCTCTTTCGGTGATATGGCACGAGGGATGCAGTATCGAGGGGCTGTCAGGCAACAACAACCCCATTCATAGGAGAAGAGACATGGCACAGGTTGCGAGAGAAATGGTGGAGCGTTCGGGTGTCGACGTGGACGAACTCGTGGAACTGCTCGTGCGGAACGCAGCGGCGGAGCTGACAACGTATTACTACTATACCATCCTGCGGGTGAATCTGGTGGGCTTGGAAGGCGAGGGGCTGAAGGAAATTGCCGAGGCAGCCCGGGTCGAGGACAGAAACCACTTCGAGGCGCTCGTTCCGCGGATCTATGAACTCGGCGGAAGGCTCCCCGATGACATGAAGGCTTTCCACGACTTGTCTGCCTGTCCTCCGGCCCGACTCCCGGACGATCCAACGGACGTGAAGGCGATTCTCCAGGTTTTCGTGGAAGCGGAACGCTGCGCCGTGCGTGGCTACACCCATATATGCAACCTCACTGCGGGCAAAGACCACAGAACCTACGAACTGGCCCAGGCCATCTTGAACGAGGAGATCGAGCACGAGTCCTGGTTCTCGGAGTTCCTGGGTGAGGGCCCTTCTGGTCATTTCATGAGGACTGGACAGAACTCACCGTTCGTGTCCAAATACCTCAAGTAGGAGATATCATGCCAGGCAAGGTGGATTTGCCTCTTGTTTCAGTCCGGGAGCTTGCTGCTGCCGACGGTCTCGATGGCCGGCCGGCCTGGGTTGCCGTTTCGGGCTTGGTCTACGACGTGACTCACTTGTTTCTATGGAAAGGCGGCAGCCATTTCGTGCGGCATGCAGCGGGTAGAGATCTCACCGAAGAACTGCTGGATGCTCCCCATGGGATCGAGATTATGGGCAGATCGAGACTCGTAGGAAGGCTCGATTCCTGATCCAACTTTGAGTTACACAATTGCCTCGGATACCACCTGGCACAGTTTCTCTTGTGTTCGCCTTGCCTTGGGCCGTCTGAGAGGGACTAGAGCATCTTTTCTACGAGTTCAACAAACTCTTTTAGCTCAAAGGGCTTTTGGATAAAAGCGCTGTCTCGCCCCGTTTTATCGTCTAGAAAATCAGCAGTGTGGCCGGACACGTAGATGACGTTGATGTCGGGATGCGTCTCTCGCAGGCGCTCGGCGAGCTGTTGTCCGTTCAGGTCCGGCATGAGCACGTCGGTGATGAGGAGATCGGGCTGGATCTGTCCTGCCTCCACCATTTCGAGTGCTTCAGGTCCACTGGAAGCCGCCGCGATCCGGTATCCGAGATCGTCCAGTATCTTGCTCATCAGTCTTCGCAGACTCTCTTCATCGTCTACGAGGAGGATCTGTCTGGAGGGCTTGTGAGTGCGCCGATGCCAACCCAGCGAGGAGGAATGTCCGCTTGAGTCGGTGGGCGCAGGGGCGTCGTCGGCCGGGAGGAGGAGATCGAAAGTTGTGCCCTTGCCTGGTTGGGACTCCACCGAGATGCTGCCTTCGAGATGGGTCACGATACCATACACCGTGGCTAGGCCGAGCCCCGTGCCCTGACCAGGAGGCTTGGTGGTGAAAAAGGGCTCGAAAATCCTGTTCTGAACCTCCTTGCTCATGCCACAGCCGTCGTCCGAGACGCGGATCTCTACGTAATCGCCTTGGCGCAGGCCTCTGGCAGACGCGGCCTGGTCATCGAGTCTGCGTGCCTGTGTTTCGATGGTGATATGGCCCTTGTTGTCCATGGCGTCTTTGGCGTTGAGCACGAGATTGACGAGCACCTGGTCGAGCTGGCCCGCCCCGATGCGCACCAGGGGAAGGTCCTCCGACAGGCGGAGTTCCACGGTTCGCTCGGGGCCGAGAAGATGTTTGAACATGGTCAGCTTGTCTCGTACCGCTCGGTTGACGTCGAGGCTCTCCAAAGACGCCCGGTCTTTCCTGCTGAAGGTGAGGAGCTGGGAGACGAGTTTTGCCGACCTCCTGCCGGCATCCAGGATTTCGGCCGCGAGTGCGTGATGGGGATCGGACGGATCCGTTTCGGAGACCAGGAGTTGGGCAAAGCCCACGACGACGCTCAACGTGTTGTTGAAGTCGTGGGCCAGTCCACCTGCGAGTCGACCCATGGCCTCGAGTTTTTGGGCCTCCCGGAGCCATTCTTCGAGTTCTTTTCTCTTGCTCATGTCCCGGACCACGGCCACTGCCTGCCACTGCCCATCGGTCTGGAAGGCGCCCACCGTCAGTTCCACCGGGATTTCCGTTCCTTCCTTGCGCCTGGCCGGCATTTCCAGAACTTGGCCTTGCAATCTGCCAGGCCCCATTTGGGCGAACCTGCTCCAGCCTTTCTTGTGCCCGGCCTGGAGCCGCTTGGGGATGATGAGTTCTTCCATGGGGCGGCCCAGGGCTTCTGGCTCGCTGTAGCCGAAGATTCTCTCTGCCGCATCGTTCCAGTAAGAAACCCTGCCGTCCTGGTCCGAGAGGATGATGGCGTCCTGGACCGAGGCCATGACGGCATGCAGCTTTGCATCTCTTTGGGCGAGGCGGCGCCTGGTCTGGGCTGCTGCCAGGACCCGGCGGATAGTGTGTGGGAGCTGGGCGATGTGGCTTGGAGACTTGATCACGTAGTCGGCGGCCCCCGCCTTCAACGCCTCGACGGCTGTTTCCTCCGAGCCGGTCCCAGTCACCACGATGACCGGGGTGTCCGGCAATCGCTCCTGGACGCGCCGGATGACTTCGAGCCCTTCGAACCCGAGGATGTCGAGGTCGGTGAGCACCAGGTCGAAGCCGCCTCGTTCGAGCTGTTGTTCGAACGAGGTGCGGTCTGATGCTTCGATGACGAAAAAGTCATGGGATTCGCGTTCCAGCGCATCTTTGATCAGCGCCCTGTCCATGGGGTTGTCGTCCAGTGACAGGATGCGGATGGCACGGTCGTGTTTGTCTTCACTCGGCATGGTTTTCGGCGGATGTCGGCTGGAAATTGTCTGATTCATCCCAGGATTGGGGACCCTGAGGCCCGTCCATGGGTGGCTCGACGTTCAATGTCAGCCAGTAGTCCCCAATGGTCTTGACCACGTCCAGGAAGCCGGAAAAGGAGATGGGCTTGACCAGGTAGCTGTTGGCGCCGTTGTCATAGCCCTGGATCCGGTCGGCCTCGTCGCGGGACGATGTGAGCACGATCACCGGGATGCGCTTGATCACGGGAGTTTCTTTCAATCTCTTCAGGACGTCCAGCCCGCTCAGGCCAGGAAGCTTGATGTCGAGCAGGATGAGGTCTGGCAGGGGCGGTTTGTTTTCGGCGTATCTGCCCCGGCCCAGGATGCGATCGAGTGCCTGTTCACCGGACGAGACAACTTCGATCTCGTTGTCGAGCCTTGCCTCGCGAAAGGCATCGAGGGTGAGTTCCACATCCATTCGGTTGTCTTCCACCATTAAGATGTGTGCTTTTCGTTTCATCGTTCCACTCGCAATGTTTCGGGCAGCCGCAGCGAGAAGACCGACCCTTCTCCGACCTTTGATGTGACCTCGACCAGGCCACCGAGCCGCTGGGCCGCCCTTTTTACCGTGGCCAGGCCGATGCCTGTGCCCGGATAGTCCTCCTGGCTGTGGAGGCGCTGGAAGATGTTGAATATTTTGTCGAAATGCTTTGCCGCAATGCCCATGCCGTTGTCGGCCACGGAAATGACCAGGTCACCCTTGCTGGCCTGCGTCGTGATTTCGATGCGAGGAGCCACGTCTATGCGCCGATATTTTAGCGCATTGTCGATGAGGTTCAAAAAGATCTGTTCAAGGAGCGTGGGGTGGGCCATGACCGTGGGCAGCGTGTGGGGAACGATCACCTCGGCCTGCAGCTTAGCGATCGCTGCATCGAATCGCGAGAGGACCTCTGTAAGGACTTTGGACAATGGCACCGGCCTTGGAGGCAGGGCGGACTTGCCCAGCCGGGAATAGGCCAGCAGGTCCGAGATGAGATGGCTCATGCGGCCCGCTGCCTCCACGATGTTGTCGAAGTAATGCCGGCCTTCCTCGTCGAGGCTGTCTCGGTGCCTTCGGGCGATGATTTCGGCAAATCCCCGGATGGCTCGCAGGGGCGCCCGCAGGTCGTGGGATACAGAGTAGGCGAACTCTTCGAAGGCCTCGTTGGATGCCTGGATCTGTCTGGTGCGCTCGGCCACATTGGCTTCCAGCTCTTCGTTGTGCCGCCGGATGTGCTCGGTGAGCCTGGCCTGGTGCAGGGCAAGGGCGAGCTGGGTCGTGATCTCTTCTGCAATGTCTTTGTGTTCCTGGCTGATGGCATGGGGTTTGTCGTAGCCCACGTTGAGGACGGCAAGCAGATCGTTTGTGTACCGGAGTGGTACGAGCATTACCGAGCGGATTCCCGATGCCAGGATCTGCTCATGGATTGGGGTCATGTGGGGCCATTTCGCCAGGTCGTCGATCCATCCGATGGGCCAGTCTCCCTGGTCGGGCGGTCCGAAGGTTTCCAAGGGCACTGTCTGGCCGATGGTCACAGGTATCTCCACCGTTTCCGAGACACCTTGAACTGTGGCCGACCGGCCGTCTGGGTTCAGCGATGCAAGGCTCACCCTCGTGGCGCCCAGGACCTTCCGGATTCGGTGCAAAGATGCCGCGATGATGTCGTCGACCGAATGTGCCGACAAGATCGCCCTGTCGATCTCGCGCATGCTTGCAAGTATCTGAGTTTTTTGATCGAGTGCTCTTTGCGCCTCGACCCTGGCCGTGATGTCACGGACATACTCTACTACTGCCGTGACCCGCCTCGTGGTTTCGTCTTTCATCGGGAACGCGAAGAGTTCGAGCCACTGGGCCTGAGACCCCGGCAAGCCCTGCACAATTTCCATCTCCATTCCGCCTGATTCGAGACAACGCAACGTGGGACAGGGATGGCAGGCTGATTCAGACTGGTGGTAGACCACGTGACATTTCTTGCCCACCAGGGGCATGGAAGCCTGGTACCACTGCTCCATGACCCTGTTGGTGTAGAGCACCGTGAGATCCGGAGCGAGCACGCTCACGCCATCTTGGATGCTGTCGAGGATCGCGGCCAAGAAATGACTGTCGTTGCTTAGGTGTTTACGATTCATGACTTCCTTTCCACCCCGGGTATCCTTTGGAAGGATATGTATTGGGAAAAAATTGAAAACCGAGATTTGGCAAGCCGCTGCATTCTTTTTTAGGGCAGGCCCTGGCCTTCCCGCCCAGGCCTTGTCATTGTTTCCGAGCGGGCTGGGATAGGATTCAGGCTCGGCTGCAGCCTGCGTTGACACCCAGGGGCCCTCTGCTATAGTCCGCGCGCAAGGCCACGAGGGCTGCTTATCGGCACAAGCGGCCAGGCTTGCGGATGTGACGAATCGCGAGGCCCCAAAGAGACTCATCGAGGCCCGTCAGGAGGCAGTGGTGAAAATCAAAGACACGTTGAATCTTCCCAAGACATCATTTCCCATGCGGGGGAACCTGGCCAAGCGCGAGCCCCAACTCCTGGAGCAGTGGCGCAGCGAATCCCTCTACGACAAGATCCTGGAGGCCCGCAGGGATGCGCCCAGGTACGTGCTCCACGACGGCCCCCCTTACGCCAACGGCCACATCCACTATGGGCACATCTTGAATAAGGTGCTCAAAGACATCGTGGTCAAGTTCAAGACCATGCAGGGAAACCGCGTGCTCTTCAAGCCGGGATGGGATTGCCACGGTCTGCCCATCGAACTCCACGTGGACCGGGAATTGGGCGATGCCAAGGAGGGCATGAGCCCGGTGGAGGTGCGCCGCAGGTGCCGCGAGTATGCCTTGGACTATGTCGATATCCAGAAGGCGGAGTTCGAGCGACTGGGGTGCTTCGGGACCTGGGACGATCCCTACCTGACGTTGAATCATTCGTATGAAGCCGCCATCGTTCGCGAGATCGGACAGTTCATCGGTAAGGGATACCTCTATCGCGGAAGAAAGCCCGTGTACTGGTGTGCCTCCTGCGAGACGGCCCTGGCCGAGGCGGAGGTGGAATACAAAGACCACAGTTCGCCGTCGATTTACGTGAAATTTCCCCTGGAGGACGATCCGGGCTTTTTGTCCGAGGAATTGGCAGGCGCCAAGGTGAGCCTGGTCATCTGGACCACCACGCCCTGGACCCTGCCAGCCAACCTGGCGGTGGTGGTCTGGCCCGACTATGCCTACCAGGCCATCGAGGTGGATGGTGAGTTTTTCATCGTAGCCAAGGACCTGGCAGATTCCTTTCTCGATGCTTGTGGCTCCCAGGCCGCCCGGCGCATCGACATCGACGCAAGCAAGCTGGAGGGCCGCAGGTACCGTCACCCCTTCGTGGCACCCAAGACAGACAAGGATTTTCGGGTCTGGTTCGCGCCGCACGTGACGTTGGAGCAGGGGACCGGCCTGGTGCACACGGCACCGGGGCACGGGGCGGAGGACTACCAGGTGGGCGTGGAGCAGGGACTGGCCATCTACGCTCCGGTGGACGACAAGGGCCGATTCACCGAGGATGTGGAGGCCTATGCGGGCATGCATGTCTTCGATGCCAACGAGAAGGTTGTGGCAGACCTGCATGGGCTCGGGGTGCTCCTCAACGAGCCAGGAGACTCGGTGTCGCATTCGTATCCGCATTGCTGGCGCTGCAAGCAGCCCATCGTGTTTCGGGCCACGGCCCAGTGGTTCGTGAACCTGGACCATGAAGGCCTGCGAGGCAGGGCCCTGGACGAGATCGACCAGACCACCTGGATCCCGGCCTGGGGACGTGACCGCATCCATGGCATGGTGCAGATGCGGCCGGATTGGTGCCTCTCGCGGCAGAGAATTTGGGGCGTCCCGCTCCCCATTTTGTATTGCGAGGAATGCTCGGAGCCCCTACTCAGCCAGGAACTGGCCGATCGAGTGGCGGACCTCTTCGAGCAATCGGGTTCCGATGCCTGGTTCGAGATGAGCACTGAGGAACTGGTGCCCGAGGGGACGGTCTGTCCCAAGTGTGGAGGCAAGCATTTCCGGAAAGAAACGGACATCGTGGATGTCTGGTTCGAGTCGGGGGTGAGTTGGGCGGCCGTGTGCGAGCCGAACGAGGCCCTCGGTCTCCCAGTCGACCTGTATCTGGAGGGCAGCGACCAGCACAGGGGTTGGTTCCATTCGGCGCTGCTCACCGCGGTTGCCACCCGCGGCAAGGCCCCTTACAAGGCAGTGCTCACCCACGGTTTCGTGGTGGACGACAAGGGCCAACCCTACTCGAAGAGCCTGAAGAACTACGAGCCCCCAGACAAGATCCTCGGGAAACTGGGCGCCGAGATTTTCCGTCTCTGGGTGGCTTCGGAAGACTACCGAAACGACATCCGGATCTCCAACGAGATTCTCCAGCGGCTCAGTGAAGGCTACCGCAGGATCCGAAACACCTGCCGGTTCATGCTGGGCAACTTGTCGGATTTCGATCCCGACAAAGACGCGGTCGCCGACCTCCAGGAAATGGATCGGTGGGTGTTGTCTCGACTGCAGTACGTGATCGAGCGGGTGACCAAGGCGTACGAAAACTTCGAGTTCCACAAGGTCTACCGGACCCTGCTCGACTTCGCCTCTACGGACTTGTCTGCGTTCTATCTCGATGTGGTCAAAGACCGACTCTACTGCGACGAGACCAGTGGGACGTCGCGACGGGCGGCCCAGACGGTGATCTACGAGATCGCCAGGGCCATGACCCTGTTGGCGGCCCCGGTGTTCAGTTTCACCTCTGAGGATCTCTGGGCCCACCTCCCCCACGGGGCGGATGACCCCGAGAGCGTGCACATGGCTCTCCTGCCCGAGTTCGAGCCGGAGCGTCGTGACGCAAAGCTCGAAGAAGTCTGGGCGGAACTCAAGGCAGTGCGCCAGGAGGTGACCAGGGCTCTGGAAGATTTCCGTGCGGCCAAACACCATTCCCTGGATGCTGCTGTGACCCTCAAGCCCGCCGGTCGTTTCCAGAGGGAGGTGTTGGAGTCGCGTCTGGCAGACCTTGCAGACCTGTTCATCGTGTCTCGCCTGGATCTCGATCCGGCGGATGCTGCGGGAGAAGTCTGCGAGGTCGTGGTGGTCGAGGCGCCGGGAGTCAAGTGCCCCAGGTGTTGGAAGAAAACCGAGCAGCCCAGGACCTTGGATCCCTGGGGCGATGTCTGCCAGCGCTGCGCCTCGGTGTTGGAAAAACTTTCCTGATCTGATTGGCCGTGCCAGCCTTTCCGGCCTGTGGGGAAAGCGGCACGAGATGGGAAGACGACGTGGAACTCAAATCCAGATATATTTTATTGGTGTCGGTGGCTCTCGTGAGTATCTTAGCCGACCAGGCCACCAAGGTCTGGGCCCGGGGGGCCCTGCGGTCTCCAGAGGCTCGCCGTTACCGGGTGACCGACAAGGAAAGCAAGAAAAAGGCCACCATCGAGGTGATTGAAAAGCGTGTCCAGTTCCGGCTCAGCTTCAACCGGGGCGCCTCGTTCGGCATGTTCAACGACTCGCGAGGCAGCGCCAGGTGGTGGCTCGTGATCACCGGTCTGCTGGCGCTGGGCATCGTCGCCTACTTCATGCATCGGCCTGAGGCGGAATCGCGGCTTTTCGTGGTGGGCCTGTCGTTGGTGGCGGGAGGCGCCCTGGGCAACCTCATCGACCGCATCCTCTTTGGAAAGGTCACCGACTTCATCGTGGTCTGGCTCTACAAGGGCATCCGCTGGACATGGCCCTGGCCTGCCTTCAATATTGCTGATTCCGTCCTGGTGGTGGGGGTGAGTCTCATCATGATCGAGATCATCCGGGAGGGGATCCGTTCCCAGCGCGAGGGAGGCGAGAAGGAACAGCCCGCCCAATCCTGATCGTTGCCTGTGGTGTTCTCCATGTCGTGGGAAGCTTCGCCTGCATGGAGTCGCAAGTCGGGTCATGTCTCTCGTCGCAGAGACGTGCCTGTATGCATCCCTGAATGCC
>CAZIJS010000024.1:10564-34228 GCA_964539505.1 uncultured Myxococcales bacterium | reverse complement strand
CCGTACCCCTTCTGTATCAGCGATTGTTCGACGAGGACCCCGGCATCCGGAGCGTTGCCAGGCACGCCATCCAAAGATGTGCCCAGACCAGTGATTTGCGACGTTCGGTGCTGGAGCATCTCCGCGGAGCCCTGCAACAGGGGGTTCCCTTTCACCGCATCTGTGCCGCCGAGGGCGTGGCCGCCTTCAAGGACAAAGTGGCGGTGCCCATGCTCATCGACATGCTTGGACACCAGTCTCAAGACGTGACAGACGCCGCACAAGAGGCGCTCGTGGCCGTCACCAAACACAATTTCGGGCAGGACCGTGAGACATGGTGGTCCTGGTGGCAGGAAAACCATGGGCGGCACAGGGTCGAATGGATGCTAGACTCATTGGTTTCTCAGGACTTAGAGTGTCGCTTCCTTGCGATGCAGGAACTCGCTGAACTGGCTGGAGACACGTTCGGCTATCGTTTCGACTTGGGCCGCGATGAGATCGGGGCTGCGGTGGCCAGGTGGCGGACCTGGTGGGAACAGGTTCGCAGCATCCTGGCGGAGTGAGGGGCACTTCGCGCAGGGGAAAAGAGAGGAGATACGTCCGGGGGCGCGGGAAGCGAATTGCGGTCCCTTGGACCGTAGCCTACTTTCGGGAACGGATTTCGCTGACCGTTTCGTCGAGCGCCTTATCGACGAGAGATTGGGGCAGAGGCGAGATGAATTCCTCTTCCATGAGGTAGGAGACGAGCCTGCGGGAATACTCGATATCTTTGCGAGCTTGCTCGTAGACCTGCTGGGCGGACAATGGTGTTCTGGCCACACCGTCTTCGATGGCTTGCATGGCCACGGCAGCCGCTTCATTCGGAAAGACATCCTCTTCGTTCATCAACGGAATGATATAGTCGGGATGGAGGCCGTTCTTTTCCGCGGTTTTCGCCACGGACCTGGCTGCAGCAATGGCCATCTTGTCGGTCACCTTCCGCGCACGCACCAAGAGACTGCCCTTGAGGATTCCCGGAAATCCCAGTGAATTATTCACCTGGTTGGGAAAATCGCCCCTGCCCGTGGCCACGATGAAGGCGCCTGCTTCCTTGGCTGCGTGGGGGTAGATTTCCGGCACGGGATTGGCACATGCGAACACGATGGACTTGTCCGCCATGGCCTGGATCCATGCCGGATCCACCGTGTGTGGTCCAGGTCGAGACACGGCAATGAGCACGTCCGTGCCCTTCATGGCATCTTCGATGCTCTTGACCTGCTTTGGGTTCGTCTTTTCGCAAATCTCCCACTTGCGATAAAATCGCGGGTCCGAGGCGATGTCTTTGCGGTCCTTGTGGAGAGAGCCGCGGCTGTCGAACATGATCACGTTTTCAGGGGCGGCCCCGGCCTCCATGATCAGCCGTGCAATGGTGGTGTTGGCCGCTCCGGCGCCGTAGAAGACGAATCGGGCCGATTCGATATCCTTGTCGGCCAACTTGAGGGCATTGATGAGTCCAGCCAGGGTGACCGAACCCGTCCCCTGGGCGTCGTCGTGCCAGACCGGGATGTCGCATTCTTCCCTGAGGGTGTCGAGAACCTTAAAACAATTGGGCTGGGAAATGTCTTCCAGGTTGACGGCACCAAACGAGGGTTGGAGCATCTTGACGAATTCGATGATTTTGTCTGGATCGTTTTCGCCGTTGTCGTTGCGACTGTCCACGCAGATGGCCGTGGCATCCACTCCGCCCAGGTATTTCATGAGGAAGGCCTTGCCTTCCATGACTCCGAGGCCTCCGGGAGGAGTGACGTTGCCGTCTCCCAGGACTCTGGTCGAATCGGAGACCACGGCCACGGTGTTGCCCCGGTTGCTCAGTTCGAAAGACTCGTCGTTGTCATCCCGGATGGTGGTAGAGACCATGGAGACCCCGGGCGTGTACCAGACGTTGAACCAGTTGAATCCCCAGACGCCGGCTTTGGGCACCGACATCATCTTGCCTCCGTAGAATTTGTGCGCATACAGGGCCATTTTCTTCAAGAACGTGGTCTGCGCTGCTGCCACCTGGTCTGCGCTGAAATCCTCCGGGAAGGCTTCGTGGAGATTCGACAGGTCAATCGAAAGTTTCGACATGGCAGAGACTCCTTTCGAACAAAAATGTTTCTCGTGAGCCCAATCACGGCTCAAAAATCACTTTCGAAAATCGATTGTCACGACCGGTTTGGATTGTCTACAAAAAAAAGGACCGTCCAGGAAACGCAGGCGGGAAACAGGGTTGGTGGAACGGGAACGGGGGCAGGAAACAGGATTCGGTGGAACGCCGGGCGAGTTGGTGGCAGACGAGGGGACGATGGGTCAGCCCACCGCGGCCTTGGCTTTCCTGGAGCGCTTGCGGGAAGCCTCTCGGAGATATTCGAGGCTTGGCTCTCCCTCGAGATCCAAGAAGCGTTTGACTGTAATCTGGAGATACTGTGGGTCCAGGTCCACGCCGATGTAGCGCCGGTTGAGCAGGGCCGCTGCCACGCCCGTGGTTCCCGAACCGTTGAAGGGGTCCAGGACCAGGTCTCCGGGCCGACTGGCGGCACGGACGATGCGATCGAGGAGGGCCAAGGGTTTTTGTGTCGGGTGCTTTCCGAACCGCTTTTCGGCCTTCCTGGGAGGCAGGATCGACCAGAGACTGCGCATCTGCTTGCCTTCGTTGTCGCTCTTCATGGCGTCGTAATCGAAGTAGTGCTTGGAGCGTTGGCTCTTTGCAGCCCAGATGATGGTCTCTGTGGCATGGGTGAAGTATCTGCAGGACAGGTTGGGCGGAGGGGTGACTTTGTACCAGGAGATGTCGTTGAGCAACTTGAAGCCGAGCTGTTGGAGCGCAAACCCGACACTGAAAATCACGTGGCGCGTGCCACTGACGAATATAGTGCCGTCTGGATGGAGCACTCTCTGGCAGGCGGCGAGCCATTCCATGTTGAAGCGGTGGATCTCGTCCGGCGCCCGGCCCTTGTCCCATGCGCCCTTGTCTACCTTGGAGCGCCGTCCCGACTGGCAGGTCATCCCGCCGTTGGACAAGAAATACGGCGGGTCGGCGAAGATGAGCCGGACAGACCCCTCGGGGAGCCGTTTCATCACGTCGAGGCTGTCTGCATTGAAGACCACGAATGTCCCGTCTTCATTGGTGAAGTAGGGAGCAGTCCTGAGATTGAATCGAGGTTTTTGTATCAAGGATTTGTGTTTCATGGTTCTAGGCTAACAAATTGGATCATTTGGGCAAAAAAATGTCGAATGCACTGAAATGACACAGGAAACATGGAAGCGATCGAGCCATTGAGATCTTCTCTGAAGCGCTTTTTAGACAAAAAATAATCTGGATCGAATGGGATCATCCTTCATGAGATGCAGCAGGATGGTCCGTTTGGCCCGGTTGTGTCGGAGACCTGGCTGCATGACCTGAAAAGAGGGAGGGATTGGGCGCTGGCGGCGGGGTGCCCTGGGTGTTGGGAATATGATGGGACCTGATTGGTTGAAGGGACGACCGGCGGCGCACGATAGGTTTGAGACAATCCGCGGCATCGGGCGACGACGAATGTCCTGTGAGCTGCGCCGCCGGTTTCTCATTTGTCGGATGACGCCACAGGCGATGTGGCCCGTGGTCCTTGGGCCGAAAGGGCACCGTGGTTGTGTGATGGAGAGAGCTGTGCTAGGAGTTTTGCCGCAAACACGAAGAGAGCCGACTGCGGAAAGGGGCTGACAGTGATGCAATATGACGTCAAGGCAATCAACGAGATGGTTCGAGCTGAGAGCGCGTTCGTTGATGAATTGCTCGCCGAGGTGGGAAAGGTCATCGTGGGGCAATCCTACATGGTCGAGAGGATTCTCATCGGATTGCTGACCAATGGGCACGTCCTGGTCGAGGGTGTCCCGGGATTGGCCAAGACCTTGACCGTGAGCACCGTGGCCCGGGCCATCGACGCGAAGTTCCAGCGCATTCAGTTCACTCCGGATTTGCTCCCCGCCGACCTCATCGGGACCGAAATCTATCGGCCGCAGACCGGGGAGTTTACCCACAAGCAGGGGCCGGTCTTTGCAAACCTGGTCCTGGCCGATGAAATCAACCGGGCTCCGGCCAAGGTGCAGAGCGCTCTGCTCGAGGCCATGCAGGAACGTCAGGTGACCATCGGCGAGAAGACCTATCCTTTGCCGGACATGTTTCTCGTCATGGCCACACAAAACCCCATCGAGCAAGAGGGGACCTATCCCTTGCCCGAGGCCCAATTGGACCGATTCATGCTCATGCTCAAGGTGGGCTATCCCACCAAGGAGGAAGAGCGAGAGATCATGGACCGGATGACGTCTCCCTCACATGTCGAGTCGTCAGCCGTGGTCCGGCCCGAGCAAATTCTTTCGGCGAGGAAGGCCATTGCCGAGGTCTATATCGATCCGAAGCTGCGCGACTATATCGTGGACCTGGTCTATGCAACCAGAGCTCCGAAGGACTATGGCATGGCAGAGTTGGCCGATTTCCTCGATTATGGAGCCAGCCCCAGGGCGAGCATCTTTCTCAATCTCGCGGCCAGGGCCCATGCGTTCCTCAAGCACCGCGGCTACGTGACTCCGGAAGACATCAAGGCCATCGGACCGGATGTGCTGCGTCACAGGCTCATTCTCACCTACGAAGCCGAGGCCGAGGAGGTGACCACCGAGGACGTGATCCAGCGGCTGTTCGAGAACGTGGAAGTGCCGTGATTCCCCGGAGCATTCAGTTGTCTCCAGGGCCTCTGCAATCATTCCGCCGGAGTGGGCGTCCATGATACCGAGAGAACTCATAGCCAAGGTCCGCCGCATCGAGATCCGCACGAACCGGCTCGTCAACGAAATGCTGGCCGGCCAGTACCAGAGTGTGTTCAAGGGCCGCGGCATGGCGTTCGACGAGGTGCGTCAATACATGCCGGGCGACGACATCCGGCTCATCGACTGGAAGGTCTCGGCTCGGATGAACGACGTCTACATCAAGCTCTTCGTGGAAGAGCGCGAGATGACCGTGATGCTCCTGGTGGACATGTCCGGGAGCGGTGATTTCGGCACCGCGGAACAGTCCAAGCGGGAAGTGGCAGCCGAGATGGCGGCTCTCCTGGCTTTTTCCGCCATCAAGAACAATGACCGGGTGGGGCTGATCATTTTTACCGACCGGGTAGAAAAGTTCGTTCCGCCCAAGAAGGGCAGCAAGCACGTGCTGCGGGTCATCACGGAAATCCTTTCGTTCGAGCCGGAAGGCAGGGGCACGGATTTGCGGTCGGCCCTGGAATATCTGGGGCATGTATCCCGACACAAGTCCGTGGCCTTCTTGTTCTCGGACTTTCAGGATTCCGACTATGAACAGAGCCTCAAGATTGCTCATCGCCGCCACGATCTCATTCCCGTGGTGATTGCCGACCCCATGGAAGAGCGGCTGCCCTCTTTGGGTGTCTTGATGATGCAGGACCTGGAGACCGGCAGGGTGGTGGCCTTCGACACATCACCGAGCCAGCGCGCTATGTACCATCGACGGGTTGCCCAGATCCGTCAATGGCGCGAGGCCATGTTTCGGCGCTACAAAATCGATTTCATCAATGTCCAGACCGACGAACCCTATGTTCAGCCCCTGGTCCAGTTTTTCAAGGCCAGGGAGCGGAGGCTGCGGCGATGACGGTGGCGATATGGGGCGTGGTCGTCTTGGCAATCCTTCCTGTGCCGTCGGGGCGGACGGCTTCCCCTCCTGGATCGAGGCACGCCAGGGGAACGCGGAAGGTAAAAAAAAGTGGGGGCAAGGCTTCCCTGGCAGCGGGACAGGGTCCCACCGTATCGAATTCGTCGTCGTCGCGAGGGGCGGCGCGGGCTGGGACGAGCGGGCCTTCAGGGACCTCTGCAGCCGGAAAACAGCAACCCAGAGGCGTCTCCGGTTCCACGGGCGCGGCTCCATCCCAGGGGACGGCCTCGGGAGGAAACAGCGCGGCTGCTCAGGGCGGTGGATCCGGACAGGGCGCATCCGGGCAGGCCGGGGAGGGCGAGGATCCCGAGGCCGCCAAGTGGAAACCCGTGGTGGGCAGTCGCATCCTGACCAGGGCCGAGATTCATGTGGGGGATCCGGTGGAAATACGGGTGACTGTGGTTCACGATCCGAAAGTTTCCGTGAATCTGCCCGCGGTCCTGGATTTCGGGGACGGTGTCGAGGTCTTGGGCCAGGGACAAAAATCCACGGAGACGCTCGACGACGGCAAGGTCCGCGAGGAGTTCTGGGTCAAGGTGGTTTGTTTCCATGTCGGGGACATCGTGCCAAAGGATGTCGAGGTCACCTACACCTACCCAGGACCAGGCGGTGGGGCCATGGCCACCATCCGAACCAATCCCGGCACCATCAAGGTGTCGTCGGTCATGGCCAACGAAGCCAATCCCAAGCTCAAACCGGATGAAGGCCCGGTCCCGGTCATGGAGGAGAACAGGACCGCGAAGTACGTGCTGGTGGCCCTTGCGGCGCTTCTTCTGGGTGCCTTGGCTGGTTGGCTGGGGTATCTGTTGTACCGGCGCAGGCACCGGGTCGGTCCGCCTCCGCCCCCGCCCAGACCTGCCCACGAGATTGCCTTCGAGAAGCTAAATGCCATCTCGGAGAGTGGTCTGCTCGATGAGGGCCGTTTCAAGGAGTTCTATTTTGCGGTGTCCGAGGCCGTCCGGGAGTACCTGGGGAATCGGTTTGGATTCGACTCCCTGGAAATGACCACCACGGAACTCCTCGACCAGATCAAGCGAGTGGAGTTGATTGGCATCACCTGGGACCAGGTGGCTGAGTTTAGTAGTGATTGCGACTTGGTGAAGTTTACCAAGTACCAGCCGGAACGCGAAGAGGCCGAGACGATCTTGCGTCGTGCCTACGAGTTGGTGCGGGCCAGTATGCTTGCCGCGCCCAAGCCCGGAGAAGAACAAAGCCCAACGGACGTCTCCCCGCAGGAGAGCAAGGTGGTGGAGGAAGACGACGACGAGACGAGGTGGGCCCCAAAACCTGCGTCAGGGGCGGGCCGGTCGGCCGGAGGATCGGCGCAGAGAGACTCTGAGAGCAGTCGGGAGGGAGCAGAGGAGACCAGTGCAGAGGAGTCGGCGGATGGTTCCGGACGGGAGGATGAGTCATGAGTGGTCGTCGCAACAGGCCCAGGCTGGCACCTCCTCCTCTTCCCGAACGGCGCATGTCTCCCTGGGAAGAGCGCTTGAGTCGGGCTGTGCCCTACCTGTCTCTGGTGGCGTTGCTTCTCTTCGTGGCAGCCTTCGTCCTGCGCCGCTTTTCGGGAGAGGAAATCATCTTCGGATTTCCCAGGGGCGAATGGGCGCTGGCATTGCGAAGGTTTCTCCATTGGGGGATTCTGCCGGCCCTGGTGTTGACCCTGGCTGTCTGGACAGGTCTCGTCAGGCGGGGGCTCTCGACCCCCACCATGGCGTTTTCCAGGGTGTCGGATGCTGCGGCGCTGGGGCCGGGGATCCGGGGGCGGCTCGTGGACCTGCCGTTGGTGCTGCGCATCGGGGCCGTCGCCCTCTGGCTGTTCGCCCTGATGGGGCCCCAGGTGAGAAAGCGCCACATGGAAGAGGAGTCTTCGAAGGGCATCGATATCATGGTCGTCTTGGACGTCTCGGGGAGCATGCGGGAGCGAGACCTCTACCCGAACCGTTTGGAAGCCGCCAAGAAAGTGATCGACGACTTCGTGGCACAGCGCAAAAACGATCGGATAGGTCTGGTCCTTTTCGGCAGGCAGGCCTATTGGTACAGCCCGTTGACATTGGATCATGCGGCATTGCGATCCATGCTCGCCAAGGTCCGTCTGGGCATCATCGATCCCCAGGGTACCGCCATCGGAGATGCTCTCGGTACGGCATTGAATCGCTTGCGCAAGGTGGATGAAACGGGAGGCTCCCTGCACAAGGCACTGCATCGGTCCAAGCGCAGCAAAGTGATCATCTTGTTGACGGATGGAGACAACAACGCAGGCATCTTGATGCCCCGGAAAGCGGCAGAGTATGCCAGGACATTGGGGGTGAAAGTCTATACGATTCTTATGGGGTATGCCGGGGGAGGCAAGCGACGATCGGTGTTCTCCCGCTACCCGGTCAATCCCAAGCTCCTCGAGGAGATTGCCACCACCACCGGGGGGACGCCCTACCTGGCAGCGGACACTCGGGCGCTCAGGAATCGGTTTCACCGGATCCTCGACAGCCTGGAAAAGGATGTGCTGCCGGCCCGGTTCGAAGAGACCCGGATGCCGGTTCAGCAATGGTTCGTCGCAGCCGGTCTGGTGCTTCTCGTGATCGAGTCCCTGCTCTCTCTGACGGTGCTGCGGCGGTTTCCTTAGACGGGATGGTGCAGGAGGCGATGCGGTGATCTGGCACAATTTCGACAAACTCTGGCCCCCCCGGCACCTTGCGTTCTGGTTGGCTCTTTCATTGCCCTTGCTCGTCCTGGGCTATGCGCTCCTCGCACATTGGAGACGTCGTGTGGCGGAACAGATCGGTCACCTGCCCCAGTTGGCGCGGATGACCGCGTCGGTCTCCGGCAACAAGCGGTTGGCCAAGGCCATCCTGGTGGTGACGGCTGCGATCCTGGGCTTTCTGGCGTTTTTGAGACCCCAGACCGAGGGAAAGGCCAAGTGGGCCAAGAAGGTGGGCCTGGACATGGTCCTGGTGGTGGATTTCTCCAAGAGCATGTATGCCAGAGACATTCCCAGGAGCAGGATCGACAAGGCCAAGGCGGAGTTGGACCGGTTTCTGGACGGGCTCGACGGCGACCGTGTGGGTATGGTGGCCTTTGCCGGGACGGTCAAGGAGCTTCCCTTGACCACGGACTATTCCGCCATCAAACTTTTCTACCGGGACCTGACCCCCAATGACATGCCCGTGGGGGGGACGGCCATCGGCATGGCGGTGGCTTCGGCGGTCCGCATGCTCCAGAGGTCGCGAAAGGGCACGAAGCAGCGGGCCCAGGTCATCATCTTGCTGACGGACGGGGAGGACACGACATCGAATCCCATAGATGCCGCCAAGATGGCCAGAAAGTTGGGCATCAAGGTGTATGCCCTGGGCATCGGGTCGAGGAGCGGCGACCTGGTGCCGTTGATCACCGAGGACGGCACGGAGACCGGCAAGGTGACCGACAGCAACAACAGACCCCTGGTGAGCAAGCTGGATGAAAAGACGCTCGTCCGGATGGCGGAGATGACCGGTGGTTCCTACTTCCGGGCGAGCCCGGCGGATTTCGGTCTCGGGAAGATTGCGAAGGCCATGAAGGACCTCAAGCGGGCGGAGACCAGGGCGCGCGTTCAGCGTCGCAGGATCGAACAATACCATTGGTTTCTCTGGCCGGCTCTCCTGCTGCTCCTGGTGGATTTGGTGATCGGAGAGCGCAAAAGACGCAGAGGTCCGGTGGAGCGAGGAGCCGAATCGTGATGGTGAGGCCATGAGTCGGAGAGAGCAGACGGGAATGCTTGGTGCGGGTCCATGGAGACGGGGCACAGGGCGCAGGAGGGATGGGCGGCGACCCGCCGTCCCATCCATGGGGTGGGTCGTGATACTCCTCGTTGCAGGGGGCTGGAATCCACTCCAGCGCAAAAACGAACAGTCCGTCGATGCTGCGAAGGCGCTTCGCGAGGGCAAGGCTGCAAAGGCTGTGGAACTCTACCGGAAAGCCATGCGTGCCCTTGGGGAAAGACCGGAACTCAAGTATGACCTTGGGCTGGCATTGGCTGCCGCCGGAAAGGACGAAGACGCGGAAAAGGCCTATCTGGCGGCCTCGACGCGCGGTGACCGGAAATTGCGCCTCAAGGCCCGCTACAATCTGGGCAACCTGTATTCCCGCATGGCGGCCAAGAAGGCCACCGAAGCGACCAAGAGCTTGACAGCAGCGTTTGCCATGCTCAAAAAGTTAGGAGAGGTTCCCGACAAACCCACGAAGGAACAATGTGCCCAGTTTGGCAAGGCGGTCCAGGCATACAAGACCGCTGCCGGGCTCTATGGCGCGGCCAAAGGTTTGGACCGCAAGGCATTCTCCGAGTACAAAGAGGTGTTGCTGAGAAGGCCGGACCATTTTCGAGCCAAGTGGAACCTGGAATTGGCCCTGCGCGGCGTGGAACAGGCCAAGAGCGTTGAAGCCCAGGCCAAGCGGATCGCCGAGGAATACGGTCGGAAGTGCCAGAAGAATCAGAAAAAGCAGAATAAAAAGAATCAGAATCAGAACAAACAGAACAAGAAGGATCAAAAGAAGAAACAGCAACCCAAGGACCAGGGCGACAAGAAGCAGAACAAGCCCGAGCCTAAGAAAAACCAGGACAAAAACAAGCAGCGCAACGAGAAGCAAAAACAGCAGCCCAAACAGCGCAAGCAGCAGGAACGGAACCGTCGGAAACAGGTGGAAAAGCAGCTCGACCGTTTCGAGAGGACGCAGCGCAAGATGCAGCGACGCATGATGCGTGGTGGAGCGCGGCGCAGGGTGGTGAAGGATTGGTAGCACAGGTCCTGGCTGCTCCTGGGTGGCACATGGATACCGGGCGGCGGATGTCGCTGGAGATGGTCGAGAGGAGTTGAATGCATCGAGGTGGACGCAAGGGACGAGTCGGGTGGGCTCTATTGACGGGATTGCTGTGGCTCGTCATCCTCCCGGGCAGGGTCGTGGCTGCGCCGGGGGCTCGGCTCACGATCCAGGCGGATGTCTCGCCCAGGCGTGTCATCCTGGGCGACACGGTCCAACTGAGCATCACGGTGAAACGGTCCGGACGCATGGGAGCCGGCGGCGGCGTGGTGGGTCGAGTCTACGATCGACTCGTCCCTCCTTCCATGCCGGATTTCGACGTCCTGGGACGCAGCAGCTCCGAGTCCACGCAAGTGATCTTCGGTGGCAGGGGCGCCACGCAGATTACCCAGAAGGTCATCGAGTATCAACTGCGGCCGAAGCGAACCGGACGGCTCCGTATTGGTTCGGCCAGGGTGCGCCTGGGAGGGCAGGTGGTGTCTTCTCGTCCCTTGACGGTCCAGGTCTTGGGGTCGGGAAAATCATTGGGCCATGCCGGGGCCTTGGGGGGAGGCCGGATGCCCGGCCTCGGGGCAGGAACGGGGGCGCCGGGAACATCGCCTGGGCTGGCTCCAGGGAACCCGACGCCGGTGGGCGACTTGTCCATCCAGACCAAAGTGGACCACAAGTCCGTCTTCGTGGGCCAGCAGGTGACCGTGAGTTGGTATCTCTATCACACGAGTCCGTTGATTCGTTTCGTGCCCCAGGCCATGCCCGATGCCGCTGGTGCCCTGGTCGAAGATCTCTACCAGATTGGTCCCCAGACCACGTCGCGACAACAGGTGATCGGCGGTCGACTCTATTATGTGACGCCTTTGTATCGGAAGGCGTTTTTTCCCAGAAAATCGGGAACCCTGGAGATTTCTCCCCTCAAAATGGAACTGACCACGCTGGCCATTCGGTATTCCGGTGTGGGCAGCGTGCTGCGTGCGTCCGAACCGGTGAAAGTAGACGTGCGGCCTTTGCCGGACAAGGGAAAGCCCAAGGACTTTCCTTCAGATGGTCGCAACGTTGGGACCTATGCCATCCAGGCGATGGTGGATCGGTTTCGGGTCAAGGCGGGAGAAGCGGTGACGTTGACGGTGAAGGTCACGGTGGCGGGGCATCCGGAACTGGTGGACATCCCGGGACTCGACAAGATTGGGGGATTCAAGATTCGCCCCGACAAACCGCAGGTCCAGGTGCAGTCGGGTGACCAGGTGGCCGGAGTGAAGACCTACGAGTACGTGCTCATCGGTGTCAAGGCCGGCCAGTGGACCATCCCGCCCTTTGTTTTGCATTTTTTTGATCCAGCAGAGGGCCGATACCATGTGACACGCACCAAGCCGATTGCCTTGACCGTGGTGGGTTCGCTGTCGCAAGATGGGGCGGAAGGGGGCGGCCGGAACGTGCTCCAGGTCGGGATCCGGCCGATTCATCGAGGCGTTCGCATGATGTCTCGGATTGGTCCCACCTTTTATTCATCGGTTGTCTTCAAGATTCTGTTGTTTCTGCCCCTGGTGGTCCTGGTGGGCCTGTTGTTCGTGGAACGGATTCGGAGGCATCTGTCGGAAGACACGGAATCGAAACGATGGCGCAGGACGCAGGGGCGGGCGCGCAGGAGACTGAGAACCGCGCGGAGGTTCCTGGATGAAGGAGATTCGTCGGGATTTTTTGCAGAAGTGGCCAGGGTGCTCGGGGAGGTGTTGGGTGAGAGACTGGGGGTCAAGACGGCCGGGCTGACGTCCGATGAACTCAAGGCCAGGATGGTGGAGGCCGGCCTACCCGAAGACCTGATCCGCGACGTGTCCCAGGAACTCCAGGCCTGCGATTTCGCGAGATTCGCCCCGGCTGCATCGAGTCGAGAGGAAATGGAGCGGACCTTGGATCGTGTTCGGAGCATCGTGGGCAGGGTTTCCCGGAGCAAGGCGGCGTGATCATGAAATGGTTTGCAGCGATCTGTGCTCTTGGTCTCGTGACGTTCGTGCCATGGGAAAGGGCGGATGCCGGCTCGGCGCAGGAATTGTTCGAGCAGGCGGGTGACGCCTATCTCCAGGGGCACTACGCCCAGGCAGTGCGCCTTTACGAGGAATGCCTGTCAGACTATGGTCTGGTCAACGAACACCTGTTTTACAACCTTGGCAACGCCTACTACAAACTGGGAAAACTCGGCCCAGCGGTCTATAACTATGAACGAGCCCTCAAGATCGCCCCGGGTATGGATGATGCGAAGTTCAATCTGAAGGTGGCCAGGAGGGCTGCGCAGGCTCTGGGCCAGTCGGACATGGTGGTGGGAGCGGAAAAAGATCCCTTCTGGGTCCGAGCCGTTCTCTTCATGACGCCGGGAGTGACCGCAGCGCTGTTTCTGGTTGCGTGGTTCCTGCTCTTCGGCCTGCTGGGGAGCTTGATCTATCTCAGGCGAAGCACATGGCGCGTTGTGGTGATCAGCCTGACGGGGCTGGTGGCATTGGTCACCCTCCTGTTCGGGCTCTTGCTCACCGGGAGGGCCTACTACGACAGAAACTGGCAGGAAGGCGTGGTTTTGGCGGACAAGGTGGATGTGCGCGAAGGCCCCCGAGAGAACGCCAAGTCCTCGTTTTCCGTTCATGCGGGTCTCAAGGTGCGGATTGTGGAAGCCGACGTGGAGTGGTACAAAGTTCGCCTGAGAAACGGGCTCGAAGGTTGGGTCAAAAAACGCCGGATTGGACGATTGTGAGATTTTTCTTAGGCTCTGTGATTCTTGGGGGACTGCTGGTGTGGGGCCATCCCAGTCTTGCCGAGTCGGAGAGTGCCGGCTCCTCCAAATCGCTGGCCGGGCCGGAGCACCAGGGGGCTGCATCGAAGGACGATGATGGCGAGGAGGGGGCAGGGCGGACGGATCCAGATGCAGCCGAGGAGTCCGGTGAGACGGATGGGGCGGTCGGGCCGAGGCATCCGCCCCCGGGTCGGGCTTTTTGTCCGCTGCCCGCAGGGGACGACAGCGAGAAGAAACAGACCCGCAAGCAAGGTGGCAAGCCCCAGTCAGGCGGGCAGGTCGGGGAGCCGAGGCCAGTTGGACGGCAGAGTGGAAAATCGGGCAAGGGGGCAACGGGAACGCCCCACGAACGCGGCAAGCCCGACGAGCCTGCCCAGACTGGGACATCCGGCGCGTCCGGTGGGCGGGACGGCCGGGAAAACACTCGGGATGGTAGGCCGACTCAACTGCGGGAACTTGGCTACGAAGAGGATCCCAACCGGAAACCCTTTCAGAAACCCAGGGCGGTGGAGCGGCTGCGGCATTGGAGTATGAGTCTGGATCTGGGCGTTGCCTTTCCTGTCCCGGCTGACGGCGCACCGGCCAAGGCGGGAGTCTCTTTGACCCTGCGGGGTGGATGGCGTTTTCTTTCCACCAGCAACGTGGGACTCTATCTGGGAATCCAGACCTCTGTGGTGTCCTTCCGCAAGAAGGAGACCGTGGTTCTCAATCCCGATGCCGACCCCGACCAGCAGGTGTCTTGCCGCGACTACCGTGAGTTCAATGTCTGGTCTCTGGGCGCTGGAGTCTGGCTCCAGGCCCAGCGAGGTCCCTTGATCTTCGGGCTTGGTGGATCGGCGGGGGCGCATACGTGGAACAGCGCCAACTCAGACGCCGATCGGCCGACGCTCAGGCATTGACTTGTGGATACGACCGGGCCTCTGTGTGGGCTCCGGTGGTGACGGCTTGGGCCGAGGTGGGATGGCAGTTTTCGCCAGGGGTGATGGTCACTGTGATGGGCGGCTTTCGCGGACTCTTTTCAGACAAGCGTTTTACCTACCAGGATGCGCAGGGCGACATGCAGGATCGATCCATGGTGTTCCATGTGCCCTTTGTGGCCTTGTCTCTGGTTCACCGATTTTGAAACGTTCCGACAGTGGGAGAAACTTCGTGGGAAGAGCTTACTCTGCCATGTGGCTGGTGTCCTGAGCCAGGTCCGGGCAGATGTCGTCGAGGTACTCCCCAGCGTCCTGGAAGGCTCCGATGGCCACAGTGGCGAGCGCCGCTGATCCGGCCAGTGGGAACAGACAGCCGCCGTTGAGGGCGCAGATTCCCCAGGCCTGGTGGAGGGCCGCCTTGGTGTTGCTGGACTGGTGCAGGCCGAAGGCCATGATGCAGTCGGCTTCCGGATCCTCGTCCGGCCAGTCAGCCGGGCATTCCTCGCCGGTCTCGTGGTCCACCAGGGATACATCGAGATCGTAGACACCGAACAAGCTCACGTCGGCCAGGTAATCGTAAAAATAGCGGATGGCCTTCTTGTGGGGCATCCAGAGGCCTTCGGTGATGTTGCCGGAAACGGGCAGGACGTCTGGCAACGCATCCACGCCGAGGCTCAGGGCCACGGAGAACCCGTAGACGCCTTCGGGCGGTACGAGCACTTCACTGGGCTCGATCACGTTGTCGTCGTTGCGGTCCACCCCGGAGACGAAGAAGGCCGGATCCACGGAGAGATAGTCCTTGAGGAAGGGCAGGCCGACTTCGGTTTCAGCGGTGACGAAGTATCCGTCCCAATCGGAGACACCGTGCTGGAATCCCTCGGCTACGCCCACGTAGAAGCTCACCGATCCACCCAACCCAGGAGTGCCCACACCGCCGCCAAAGTATTTCGAGACGGCGGCCTGACGGTGATACAAATCGAAGACCACGTCGTAGCCACCCACTCCGTAGGCTGTGCCCAGCACGCCTTCGCCTTCCACGCCGTAGAAAAAGCCGATTCTTGCCACCTGATCACCCACGTCGAGTACATTTGAGAGAACCTGGCAGACGTCGATGCGATCCCAAAAGCCGTCTTCCTTGGATTCCTTGCCGAACTGGCCGTCTGAAAAGCCCTGGTGCAGGTCGTCGAAGGCCTCGTCGGCCTGCTGCGTTGCCGCGTTCTGTTCTTGGTGCGTTGTCTCGTCTTGGGCACAGGCCGGCACCAGGAGGAGTGAAAAGGAAACGGCAGCAACGAAGTGTATGACGTATTTTTTCATCAGGAGGGCCTCCTTTGTCGTATATCCCAATTTCACACTGGATCGATATCACGGCCCGGCCAGCCCATTGGTATTGTTTTTTAAGAATCGAAACCGAATCCATTTTAGTGTGATGTGGTTGGTTTCGCAACGCATTTTAGCCGGCAATCATTCTGGAAAGAGACCTGGCACAGCCGTGCTTGGCGGTCCTGTCACGCCATCGAGGAATCTTGGGCCTTGTCGGTCGTCACGGGATGGTCGTTGCAGGGTACTGGCAGCAGGTCTGGTTCCGGGGACAGATACAACGACCCTGGTCATCACAACATGGGCCCGTTTCTGCTCGCTGGGAACATGCGCCGTCCTGGGCGGCTTGGTAGGAGGAACAGCGCAGGATGAGTCTCTCTTTGGGATAGTCCAAGATAATGTCGAAGTGTCGGAGAAACTCGTGTCCCACCAGGCCATCCACTTCTGGAAGTTTGTTTCCAAGTTCGAAGCGAATCCCTTGGAGGAGCGCGCTCTCATCCGGAATCACGTAGACATCCAGTGATGCCGTGGCCCGGGCGTCTGTGCGTTGTCCGTCGAACTCCGCCATGGCCGGTCCGGCGGTGGATATGTGCCATGTTCCAGAGACCCATTCTTCCTTTGTCTTGTTTTGCCGGATCCATTCAATGCGTCGTCTCCTGGCCAGTTCCGCGCAGGGGCCCAGTCCGTCCGACGTGTCGCCCACGAGTGCAATCCTGGAGATGGACGTTACCTGGGCTTGCAGCGGGCCTTCGGGCTGATAGAGCAATCCGTCTTGCAGGGGATAGGCGTTCGTCGCGTCTCCGGATGGGCGGGAGGTGAGGCGATCGAAAAAGCCCTTGCCCAAAACCAACGGAATGGTGCCCGTGGCGATGAGCAGAAAGGCATCCGTCCCGGTGACTGGTATCTGCGAATCGAGTGCATCCTGGTCCGTGACGGTGTCTGGTGGGATCTCCGTTGGGTCGAAAGCCGCCGGCTGGATGCATGCTCCCACGGCAACCCTGGTGGCGCCGAAGTCATGGCTGTTTCCTGAGAGGAGAAATTTGCCTCCTCCCGCCAGGTCGAAAAAGATCACTGCGAAGCCGTCTGCCGCCAGTTCCTTGTTTTCGTCCGTGACCTCCTGGAAAAACGTCAGCGTGGGGAATAGTCCATTGGACCAGGGAAGGCGGCAGTCTTCGTCTGGTTGGTAGGAGAGCCGAAGAGCGTAGCGCCGCAGCAGGTCGCCGCCAAGGATGCCGTCGTAATGCTTCGATGCGGTTTGGATGCCCAATGGGCCCAGAGGGGTAACCGCCAGGTCGAAGCCTGAAAATTCCGCTCGCCCCACGACGGGAGCGGTGGATGCGATGGAGGATGCATCCACCACGGCCAGGTCCAGGGAGTGGATGCTCATGGCAGAATCGGGCATTTTCCCTGTGACCGCCCCGTATGTGGTGGCATCCAGGGTGGTGATGGGATACTCGGTGGCGATGAGAAAGTGGAGCGCATCCTTGGCGGCAGGGCGGTTCTTGCCGGGATCCAACGCTATGGAGGCCTCGGGAGGACTGATTGCTGAGGCGCTGATGGGTGTGCAATACTCGAAGATGTGACTCGATGCGGAGTCATTGGAACAGGCACAAAGGCACAGTCCGAACAGGACAGCCGAGAAGACTCGGCCGAGGCGGCTCGTGATGGATCTCGTCGGCGCCATGGATTCTATCTGTTCAGCTTCCCTATTTTGCGTTTCATTTTTCGGATGAGTCCTTCGTATCCTTCTCGTCGCCAGATTCGTCCGAAGGACCTTCGGTAGTTTCTCGTCAGGCTCACCTGGTTGGTCACTACGTCCACGATTTTCCAGGACCCTCCTTGCTTGTGCAATCGGTATGTGATCTCCGTGGTGGATTTTCGGCCTTTCCTGTGACGGATCACGACCAGGGGGACCGTTGCGATGGAGCCCTGGCTCTCCGGCTTGCCGTACTGGATGTCATAGTCGAGTCGCCCCTTGAGCTTCCTTAGATAACTCGATTCCACCAACTGGGTAAAAAGGCTGATGTATTCTCGTTTCTTGGCCTCGTCGAGTTCTCGAAAACGGCGTCCCAGGGAGCGTTTCGCCAGGGTGGGAAAATCCATGAGATGCTCTACGATTTTTCGTATTTTGGCGTCCAGGACTTTTGCCCGGGCGGGAGCGCGCTTTTCCAGGCGGAGCAGCTCGTTGATTCGCTGGTGACCACGGACCACGGTCGCCTTGGGACCCGTCGCCCGGGAGGCGGACGAGACAGTGAAGGCGGCTGTGAACGTGACTGCGAACGCAACCTTGGATGACAGTTTCATGGCAACCTCTCGTATCGTGTGGTTCTGGAGCATTTTTGAGCCTTCGGCCGGGTTCTGTCAAACATCGGCCTGGTTTCCATGCAGGCAAGGAGACGACTCCGCCTGTCCCTTTCTTCAATTCGAGTCCCTGCGCTGTGACCCCTTCGGCTGTTCTTGACAGCTCCGGGACCATCGGGTCCAATCCTTGGCAGGTATTGAGACGAAAAGAAAGAATCGAGGTGTCGCGGGTGACAGAAGACGACCAGACCACGTTGGGGAGAGAGAAATCGAATGCCCCGTTGGACGGACCGGGTGCCCATGGAATCCCGGATGCCGCGGATGGTGCCCATGGGGGCGCTCCGGAGAAAACCGCGGTTTTCGGCAAGAACGTTCCCCAGGAGGATGAGCTTGGAGGGGCGCGTTCGTCAGGCGGGGGATGGTGGCGGAGATGGCGGCGTATCCCGGTGCACCAGAGGATTCTTGCGGGCATGGTTCTGGGCGTGATCATCGGGGCCCTGCTGGGTCCCCGGTCCTTGATTCTTTCCAGAGACAGCATTCGGTTGGGGCGTCAAAGCCGCCTGTTGCTTTTTTCCGATCCGCGACAGGGCAGGCAGGAGGGCCTGGTTCGTGGTCCAGCGGTCCTGCAGATAGTGAACCGGCAGCGAGTGAAAGGCGGGGCCTGGTATCACGTTCGAGGCCCGGCAGGGCATTCGGGATGGGTTTTGGCCCGCAGAGCGCCGGACCCCTATTCCAGCCTGGGAGACCGGGTGGTTTCCTGGATCAGGCCCCTGGGCCTGATTTTCTTGCGTCTTCTCAAGATGCTCATCATCCCCCTGGTCTTCGCATCCCTCGTGGTGGGCGTCTTTTCCCTCGGTGACATCCGGAAGTTGGGGCGGGTGGGGATTCGCACGTTTGGATATTACCTGGTGACCACGGCCTTGGCCATCGTGATTGGGTTGCTCCTGGTCAACCTGGTCCGTCCCGGTCGATTCGTGGGCGAGGAGAGCAAGCGGGCATTGTCCGCCTGGAACGAGCAGTTCGACAGCCCGACTGCGACATCCACGACAAGCGACGCCAGCAAGGGACGGCAATCCATGACGCGGCGTCTCGTGGAGCTGGTGCCGGAAAATCCCGTCGAGGCCGCCGCGGACAGTCGGATGCTCCAGGTGATCTTTTTCGCGCTCTTTTTCGGTGTGGTCCTGCTCATGGTTCCAGGTGACGGCCCGGGCCGCCTCGTGGGACTGCTCGACACGGTCAACGAGGCCATGATCAAGGGAGTGGAGCTCATCATGGAAGTGGCGCCCTTTGGTGTGGCGGCGCTGCTGGCCGACGTGGTGGGAGCCACCGGCCTTCGCGTGCTTTTGGCTCTTGGAGTATACAGCCTGGTGGTGTTGGCTGGGTTGTTCCTCCATGTGTTCGTGACCTATGGGCTTGCCGTGACGACCCTGGCCCGGCTGTCGTTTCGTCGGTTTCTCAGGGCGGTGCGCCCGGCCCAGTTTCTGGCCTTCTCCACGTCATCGAGTGCAGCGACATTGCCCGTGAGCATGGAATGTGCAAAAGACGACCTTGGGGTTTCTGGCCCCATCACGAGCTTCGTTTTGCCGCTGGGGGCCACCGTGAACATGGACGGCACGGCCCTCTACCAGGCGGTGGCCGCCGTGTTCGTGGCGCAGGTCTTCGGGGTGCATCTGAGCCTGGCTGCTCAACTCGCCATTCTGCTGGCCGCGCTCCTGGCCTCCATCGGCGCCGCCGCCGTCCCCAGCAGCAGCATCGTGCTCCTGGCCATGGTGCTCCAGTCGGCAAACATTCCGGCCGCGGGCATTGCTCTCATTGTCGGGATGGACCGGATCTTGGATATGTTTCGCACCGCGGTCAATGTGACCGGTGACCTCTCGGCGGCGGTGGTCATGGCCCGTTGGGAGGGAGAGAGGCTGGAGCAGGCCGCCGCTGATTGATGCTGCCTACCTGGGTGCGAGAACCGCGTTGGAGACGGACTTGGGGCCCAGCACCAGGATCTGCAGCGATCTGGTCATGGCCTCCAGGGCACGTTTGACATCTCGGGGCTGCACGGCTTCGATCTCGGCAGGGGAATTCAGCGCCCATTTGGTGGACCCGGCGGTGAGCGCCGCTCGGGCCAGGAGCCTTGCCTGTGCGGACTGGGTCTGGAGACCGAGCAGATACTCTGTGGTCTGTACCCGGCGCACCGCCTGGATGTCCTGGGCGGAGATTCCCTGGGCGGCCAGGCGTTTGATGGTGGCCAGGGTCAGGGCCAGGGCGCGGCGAGGTTGCCTGGTGGAGAGGTAGATGTAGCCGATGTTGGCCTGGCGCACCGACAGGTCGGCGGACACGGCGTAGCAGAGACGGCGCTTGGTGCGCAGTTCGTCGAAGAGTTTGTCGGACAACCAGGCGGTGGCCACCTTCCATGCGGCCCAGGCGCGTCGTCCCGGCCTTGGTGCCGGGAAGTAGGCCAGCAGGTAGTTGGTGGGGATGTCTCGTGGGACGTAGGTGACCGACGTTGGATGAGGGGTCGGTTCCGGCATGGGTGGCACCGGCCGGTCCGGCGCTTCGAGGTCTCCAAAGGCCTGGGTCGCGAGGGCTCGCACCTGATCGGGCTCCAGATCTCCGGTGATCACCAGGAGCATCCGATGCGGGTCGAGCAGGGTGTCGTGGTAGTAGGACCGAAGATCTCGTGCCGTAAACCGTTTGACGTTCGCTGCCGTGCCCATCTGCCGCCTGGCGTAGGGATGGCCGGCGAAAAAAACTTTTTCCAGCAACAGGATCGCTGCCCCATCCGGCCTGTCGTAACGCGACGCGATGGCGGCGAGCAGCCTTCGGCGCTGCACTTCCAGGGCGATTCCGCCCAGGTTCGGGTGGAGGACCAGGTCGGTGAGGATGGACCAGGCCCTGGAAAATGCACCCTTCGGTGTCTTGACGGCGACCACCGAATAGTCTTGGCCCGCAGCGGTATAGAGTTGGATCCCGTCTTGGGCGAGGCTGCGCATCATCTTGTCGAGCGGGTAATGCAGGCTGCCTCCCAGTTCCATGGTGGAGAGCGTCAGCTCCTCGATGCCTGCATTCTCATCGGTCAGGTTCCTCGTGCCGCCATTGAAGTAGAGGCGTACGGCGACCACCTTTTTACCCGGGGAGCGCTTGAAGAGGACCCGGACCGTTCCCGCATGGAAGTCCAGTACGGACCATTGCAGGGCGGCAGCAGAGACAGATGCTGGTTTAGGGGCCGGGTGCCTGGGATTGGGGCGGTGACATCCTGAGACGATGACGACCGAAACCAATGCGCTCGTTGCGGCGAGACCCATTGCAAAGCCACCCCCAGGCCGGAGGCTCCAGCAGACTCTCCTGGTGTGTTCTGACCCGTTCATTGGACACCTCCTCTTGCGGACCGCCCGGCTCTGGAGGCCTTGTCCGTCCTGGAATCCCGGTGGCTGTGGGGCTCTTTGCCGCCGTCGGTCCTTCCGGGCCTGTTTTCGGGCAGATTGCCTGGGGAGCGAGGCTTTGTCATGTCTCCTGGGGACTGGACCAGCAACTTCTCGACGGCTTCTTTTGTCAGGCCGGCCCGAGACGCCGATTGCCTGGAGCAGAGAATTCCGATGACCATGGGGCGCTTTGCGACGTAGCGGTCCACGAACCGCGCGATGTCTTGTCGCGACACGCGCGAGAGCTGCCGGATGTAGGTGAGATAGTAGTCCAGTCCGGAAGTGGCCCACCAATGAGCGAGCAGGTGGGCATAGGAGACAGGGGCCTCCCGGTCGTAGGTGTCCTGGACCGCGAGGAGCCTCTTTGCCGTGGTGATGTCGGCGTCACTCACGAGTCCTGGACGGGCAAGATTTGGCAGGAGTTCCATGAGTACCCTAGTTGCCGGCAAGGCCTTTTGTGGAGTGGTCGTGAGTTCGAAGTAGATGGGGCCCTTGGCCCATTTGGTAGCATACATGGCAGAGGCGCGAAGGGCCAGGCCGGAACGGACCATGCGTCGCTGGAAGGCCCCGGCCCGTTGGTTGAGAGCGTAGGTGAGCACGTCTGCTGCATAGGTAGCCGACCTGTCGTCTCTGAGTGCAGGCCCCTGCAGGCCCACGAGGATGGTGACCATTCGAAGGGGCCGATGCACGAACAAGACCTTGCTCGTCTTCAGTGCAGGGTGTTCGATGCGCGGAAGATGCACAGGTCGTCCCTTCCAGGTGCCGAAGAGCCTGGTGACGAGGTTTTTTGTCCGGGCAATGGAAATGTCTCCGGAAACGATGATCGCCGTATTGGTCGGCTGGTAGTAGAGACGCTGGATGCGGCGCATCTGCTCTCTGGTGGCATGGGCCACCACGGACCGGCTTCCAATGGGATTTTTCCTCGACCAGTATCGATACCACAGGGCCTTGTCCAGGGCTCGGCGCAGGAGCCAGGTTGGGTTGGCCTCGGCCCGGTCGTACTCTGCGAGGACCACCCGGCGTTCCTTGGCCAGCTCGCCCGGGTCAAACTTGGGTGTGAGCAGGGCATCGCGCAGGAAGCGCAATCCTTGGTCCAGGCGACTCGAAGAGAGTGACAGGAAATAAGTGACCACTTCTTCGCTGGTGGTGGCGTCGAAGACCGTGCCCAGGGTGCGCAGTCGCGACAGGACGCTTTCCTGGTCTGGAAAGACGGCGTTGCCCTTGAAGAACATGTGTTCGTAAAGGTGGGACAGGCCGTTCATGTCGGGGGGTTCGGTGAACGAGCCGTTTTTGACCGCCGCCTCGATGGTCACCAGGGGCAGGTCTGGATCCCGGTGCAAGATGACCGTCAGTCCATTGGAGAGTTTGAAGAGAAGGGGCGCCTGCGTCCCTTCGTTCCCTGGAATCTGGTTCCCTGCTCCGGCCATTCCCGGCTGTGGCTGCAGAATCATGCAGCTTGCAAGGAGCAAGGCGCATCCAACTCCTCGGCCTGGTCGAATGGATCCTGTTGTCGTTTTCATCATATCTCCTTGGCCCGGAGGGCAGACATGGTTTTCGATGAAAGGCCGCTCGGTTCGTCGTGATGAGAAACGGCCTGTCTTGGCTCTGTGTGACGCCACAAATCTGGGTAGTCCGCCTTGGTTGTCTTGTCAAAGAGAATGGGGCTGTCTGGGGCGGCTGTCCGTTGGGGACAGGAACCACTGTGCTGCCGACATGCAGTCGGATGTCTTGCTTTGAGAAAAAATGGAGGGAGAGAAAAAGGGACTGCAGGGAGCAGAACGAACCGGACGGCCCAATGGCCGTCCGGTTCAGAGTATGTCTACTGGCAGTTGTTGATCTCGGTGGTGCAGTGTTGTCCCAGACAGTTGTTGCACTGGGTCTGGTCGTAGTTGTCAACACACTCGGTTTTGCAGTTGGCGTAGGCGCAGTCCACGATGGCCACGTAGGCGTCGAAGCCGGCTTGGCTGGTATCATGCATGCAGCCCTGGATGCAGGTCAGGCCGGGATCGTTGGGGCAGGTCTGCGCATTGCCGCTGCCCTGGGCTGCCATCTGCGGGCAGTTGTTGCTGCAGCTCATGAAGGCCCGGCAGCCGCCCGTCCCGTTGGTTTCCCAGTTGCAAGCGTCCAGCTCGGCCGAACAGTTCGAGTCGAGACAGGTGTTGCATGCCTCGTTGTCGCTGCCGTTGCACTGGGTAGCGCAGTTGTTCTGCATGCACGTCACCAGGGATTGCAGGGCGGCCTGGCCCGACTGGGAGCCGGCATTCATGCAGGCGGTTCCGCAATCCCGGTCATTTTGCGGGCAGCACTGGAAACAGGCGTTGATGCCCATGCAGGACAGTTCGCCGTTGCCTTGCTGGCAGGCTGCATCGTTGGCGCAGTCCACGTCGGTGCAGTCGGTCATGCCGTCGTTGTCGTTGTCCACGCCGTCGGAGCAGTTGGTCTCGCTGCCGGACTGGCAGG
>CAZIJS010000024.1:0-10464 GCA_964539505.1 uncultured Myxococcales bacterium | reverse complement strand
GCCGTCGGAGCAGTTGGTCTCGCTGCCGGACTGGCAGGCTGCGTTGCTGGCACAATCGGAGTCGGCGCAGTCGGTGGATCCGTCGCTGTCGTTGTCGATGCCGTCGGTGCAGTTGGTTTCCGCAGTATTCTGGCAAGCGGCACTGCTGGCGCAGTCGGGATCCGCGCAGTCGATGCGGTTGTCCCCGTCATTGTCCACGCCGTCGGAGCAGTTTGCTTCCTTGGCGCCGCCGCCGCTGTCGTCGCTGCATGCGGCGTAGGCGAACATTCCAATGCTCAAGAATCCAACGAGAAGCAGGCTTTTTCTCAACATCGTTCCATTCCTCCTTGCCCTTTCGGGCTGCTGGGTTGGGATGTGCCTCATTTGCTGCCTGACGAATCCTCTGGACGCGTCGCTTTGGTCGAGAGGGGAAGCCAGGGAAGCCAGCGATTGGCAATTCGTCTAGCCGGTAGTCTTAATGCAAGCACAAACCAATTTGTCAATATCTTCCTTGGACAACAGGTGTTTTGTTGCCGCGGTACCGTCTTTCGATACCTTTTTCGTTTGTATCGTTACGTTGAGAGCCTTGGGTTGTCAAGTCGGTTTTGTGTTGTGAAAATTTCGATCGACTTGACAGGGGGATCTCGGGCCCTATGCTCAATCGAATCTGCAGGCCTCGTGGTCTGCATGCAGAAAAGCGTCGATCCAGGCATGGCCTGGAGCAGGGAGGTCGTGGTGCAGACATCCTTCGAGGATCTTCTTGGAAGAAAGAAAGCGCGGCGCGACGAGAGCGTCGAGACTTCCAGCTTGGAGCGGTCATCTCCCGGCGGAAAGACGACCCAGGGACAAGCCGTGCAGGACATGGAACGGGCAGACGAGTCATCTCGTTCCCAGCCCGGTGAGAGCCCAGCCGAGGTGGAGTTCGGAAAATCGCCGGGGGAGAACTCCAAGGCACGCCAGGGGACAAGGTCCCGTGGAAAGTCCCGGTCGCGGCGTCGTTCCGCCGAGAGCCTGGCGGCCCACCAGAGGGAGATCTCGGTATCTGAATTTTTTGCGAAAAACCGGCACCTGCTCGGGTTCGACAGCAAGGCCAGGGCGCTGCTCACCACGGTCAAGGAGGCGGTGGACAATGCCCTGGATGCCTGCGAAGACGCGGGAATCCTGCCCACCGTGGTGGTTGAGGTGCAGGATGTCGGAGAAAACCGATACCGCGTGGCGGTCCAGGACAACGGCCCGGGGATCGTGAAAAAGCAGGTGCCCAAGATTTTCGGCAAACTGCTCTACGGGTCGAAGTTTCATCGGCTCAAACAGTCCCGGGGACAGCAGGGGATCGGGATCAGCGCGGCTGGGATGTACGGCCAGCTCACCACGGGCAAGCCTGTGGTGATCACGTCCCGGACCGGGGCAAGGAATCCAGCCCATCATTTCGAACTCGTGATCAACACGAAAAAGAATGCTCCGGAGGTCATCCGAGACCTGGAAGCCGAATGGGACGTGGAGCACGGCACCAGGGTCGAGATCGAACTCGAAGGGGCCTACAAGGGCGGTCGGCGCTCGCTGGACGAGTATCTCGAACAGACGGCCATCGCCAATCCCCATGCCGAGCTGTTCTATTTTCCTCCCAACGGGCGTGAGGCGAAACATTACCCGAGAGTGAGCGAGGAGCTTCCCAGGGAGGCCGAGGAGATCAAGCCCCATCCCTACGGGGTGGAACTGGGATTTTTGCTCAAGATGCTCAAGGAGACCAAGGCGCGGAGCATCAAGAGCGCCTTGATGCAGGACTTTTCCAGGGTCTCTGCGAAGGTGGCCGAAGAAATCTGCTCCGTTGCAGGCGTGCGGCCCACGACCAGACCCAAGACCATTGCGAACCGTGACATCGAGGCGCTCTACAAGGCTTTGTCCCAGGTCAAGATCAAAGCTCCTCCCACGAGCTGTATCGTTCCCATTGGTGAAGATCTCATCCGCAAGGGCTTGGAACGCGAGATCCGCGAGGCGGAATTTTACGCCACCAGGACCAGGCCTCCGAAGGTCTATCGAGGCAATCCTTTCCAGGTGGAGGTGGGTCTGGCATACGGCGGCCAACTCACCGGGCTCGTGGACCATGGCGTCGAGGGTGGCCAGGGCGTCTGGGTGGCAGGGATCAAGCTGGCAGACCACAAGAATCTGGAACTCGCCCTCACGGCGGTTCCCGGCCTCACCCGGAAGAAAGCCGTGGAAATGGTCCTCCAATCGGGGGTTCCCAGGGCCAAGAAGGTGCGCGATCTGGCTCCCGACGAGGTGGACCGGATCCGAGCCGCCGTGGATGCCGCGGCCAGGGCCGAGGCACACAGCAGGCCAGTCCAGCTCGTCCGGTTGGCCAATCGGGTGCCCCTGCAGTACCAGCAGGCGGCCTGTGCCATCACGAAGGCGGTCCAGGACGTCAACTGGAAACGGTACGGCCTCAACCAGCCCCGAGGCGGACTGCCCACGGGGCCCATGGTGCTCGTGGTCCACATTGCGTCCGTTTGGGTCCCGTTTACCTCCGAAAGCAAAGAGGCGATAGCTCATTATCCTGAAATCATCGAAGAGATTCAGCGTGGTCTTCAGGAATGCGGCAGGGAACTGGGCCGCTACCTGAGCAAGAAGTCCCAGGTGCGGGCCAAGGCCCAGCGCAGGAACAAGCTGGATCTCTATTCCGGGGAACTGGTCGAGGCTCTGCATCGCTTGACGGGACGGCCCAGAAAAGAGATTGCAGCGACGCTCCAGGCGGCGGCGGATCGCTTCGCCGCAGTGGAGGAACTCGAACGTGTCTCCTAGTCTGCTCAGTCATCGGGTGCCTGGAGATCTGGTGCCGGAAAGGCGGGAGTGAGGAACCAGCCCGGATTGGATGATTGCCACCGCCGGGCGGAAATGCGAGATGGATTTCAATGGCCACGAAGAGAACGAAGAAAGGCATCAGGAAGAGTCTGAGCACCGAAGACGTGTTGGGGCGGCTTCGAGGTCTTGCCGAGCAGGTCATCGAACAGGCGGACAGGGGCGACAATCCGGTGATCCAGATTCCGGTGCGGAGTCTTTCGAACGTCAATTTCGACCCGGAACGCTCCATTATCGAGATGGGAGATCGCAAGCAGAGCCGGATCCTGTTCAACGTGAACATGGCCAAGAAGTTCATGCAGACCTTCCTGGTGGCCTCTGCCTGTAAGGAACTCCTCGAATCGGGCAAGACCACGTCCATTCGTGATCTGTTCTACATGACGAAGCACACCCTGGCTGGGACCGGGGAAAACACCTTCGACGACCAGTCCGAGTCCGACCCCATCATCGAGGACCTGGAAGTGACCATCCAGGCTCTTCGAGAGGAACTCCACCTCTTTGCCACGAACCGGGGCTCACTGGTGGGAGAGCTGACCATCGTGGATGGAGGCGACACCATCGATGCCAGGCGCATGGGCACCGGGGGCTGGGCAGTGCCCTCCATCGTCGAAAAGGACGTCATCCAGTTCAAGAAGTGCAACGCTGATTTCGTGCTCCTGGTAGAGAAAGACGCGGTCTGGCGCAGGCTCAACGAGGACAAGTTCTGGAAGAAGCACAAAGCCATCCTGGTCCAATCCAACGGCATGCCTGCCAGGGGGGTGCGCCGGCTGCTTCGGCGCATGGTCGATGAACTCAAGATTCCCCTCTACGTGCTGGTGGACAACGATCCTTGGGGGCTTTACATCTATTCGGTCATCAAGCAAGGCTCCATCAACCTTGCCTTCGAGAGCATCCGGATGGCGGTGCCCTCGGCCAGGTTCCTGGGATTGAGTTCCTTCGACAGGGAGCGATACGAGTTGCCCGACAACGTGACCATCACCTTAGACTCCAAGGACGAGGCCCGGGCCAAGCAGATGCTCGAGTATCCCTGGTTTAAGGAACGAAAATGGCGCCGTGAACTCAAGAAGATGCTCGATTCCAAGGTCAAGCTGGAGTTGGAAGCCTTGTCCGCCAAGGGCATCTCCTTCATTTCAGAAGAGTACCTCCCCAAGAAACTTTCGGAACGAGACTGGCTGGTCTAGGTTTCGGTGCGAGTCCATTTCCAATGGTGCCCCGGGCCCTGGTCCCCGGGGTTCTTCGTGGCCTTGCTTCTGGTTGCGGCCTTGTTTCTGGTTGCGGCCTTGCTTCTGGTTGCGGCCTTGCTTCTGGTTACAGTTTGTCCTTGAGCAGGTCGCCCAGGGTGCCAAAACCAGAGGTCCCGCTCTTTTTCGGGCCGTCTCCCGCCTGCCCGGATCCTTCCCTGTAGCGCTGGAGTTCGCGCTGCTCTTCCAAGTCTTCGAGGCTGCGAAGCGACAGGCGCATGCGGCCTTTTTCGTCGGGCTCGATGATCTGGACGCGAATGGGGTCGCCCACCTTGAACCGGCGGTGCAGGTCACCTGCTTCCCGCCCTCCGGGGATTTCTTCCCTGGGCACGAGCCCCCTGGGTCTGCGGCCGCCCGTACGTCTCGGGCCGGGCAGTCGGACGAAGACACCATAGGGTTCCACGCGATCCACTTTGCCCGTGACCACCAGGCCCGGCACCAGCTCGCCTTCGAAGTCTGTGTCCGCCGAACTTGGGACTGATCCTCGGTTCTCTGACGCCTGGGGCCGGTCGTCTGCCGGGGCAAGGCTCACTCGTTTGCGGTCCAGGTCCAGGCCCACCACCTCCACCTGGATCTCCTGGCCTGGGGTAAAGACTTTCGATGCGTCCGTGATCCTGGGATCGTCGAGGGTGGAGACGTGCAAGAGTCCCTCGATGCCCGGAGCCAGTTCCACGAAGGCGCCGTATGGTTGGACCCTGGTCACCAGACCCTGGTGCCTGGTGCCCTCGGAGAACCGTTCCTGGGCCTGGTCCCAGGGGTCGGCCTCCAGGTTTCTCATGGAAAACGAGAGGCGGTCTCCTTCCATCCGGATGACTTCCACTTCGACACTCTGGCCTGGACTGAGCACCTCCTGGGGGCGATCCACGCGGGCATGGGAGATCTCCGAAACATGGACGAGGCCTTCGATGCCGCCTATGTCCACGAAGGCCCCGAAGTCACGGACCGAGGTGACCTTCCCCAGGAATCTGGCGCCCACGGCCAGCCGTTGTCTGGTTTCGGCAGCAAGCTTTTCCTGTTCTTCTTCCAGCAGGGCCTTGCGGGAGAGCACTACGGTGCGGCCGTTGTCCCGGATTTCCATCACCCGGAACGTGAGCCGTTTTCCAACGAACTCCGCCAGGTCTTCCACGTAGCGCAGGTCTGCGTGTGAGGCGGGGCAGAAGGCGCGGACGCCGGCCACGGTCACTTCGAGCCCGCCCTTGATGACCGCCTGGACCACGCCTTCCACGGGCAACTCGAGTTCCCTGGCTTCCTCCAGGACCCTGCGACCGCCCAGCCCGCCTTGAATCACCCGTGACAGGAGGACCCCGTCGCCGTCGATGCGCAGCACCCGGGCCTCGATGCGATCTCCCACAGACACCTTGGCGCGGCCCTTGTCGTCGGTCAGCTCCGAGGTGGCGATACGTGCTTCTCCCTTGGCCCCAACGTCCACGAAGGTCCAGTCCGGGCCAATTTGCAGGATGGTTCCTTCCATCTCGTCGCCCACTTCGGGTCTTGCGGGGGAAGCCTGCTTCATGCTGGCCTCGAAGAGTTCTTCGAAGGAGGGCTCGTTGTGCTCGTTTCTGTCGTCGGCCATGGTTGCATTTCTCCTGAGAGAATCGGTGGGACAGGCCCAGCAGTCCTCTGTTCGCGGTCCCAAGTTCGATGCGGATACATTTGGCACAAGTGAACCGAGTTGCCCAGTGAGAATTGCACCGCCGGATTCGAACAGGTCAAGGGTGGCCTGGTGTCTGTGGCGAAGTTCTGTTCGTTGTGTCTTTGGTCTCTGAAGGCCGAGAGCGGGTGTCTCGAGGGTTTTTCGGGTTGACTCGCTCGTTTCGCTGTGGCTATTTTGCGCCAAGAGTCGCTGCGGCGGCCGATCCGGCTCTCTCGTGGCGGGATCGTTTAACCATTTTTCTCGAGGTGAACAAATGATTATTGGAGTGCCGAAGGAAATCAAGGTTCGAGAGTATCGGGTAGGACTCATTCCCGCCGGGGTCAAGCAACTCGTGGACCGCGGTCATTCCGTGCTCGTGGAAAAAGGGGCTGGTGTCGGCAGCGGGATCAGCGACGATCAATACCTGGCGGCAGGCGCCGAACTGGTGGAGAGCGCCAAGGATGTCTGGGGGCGTGCGGACCTGGTCATGAAGGTCAAAGAGCCCATCCAGCCCGAGTTCGGACTCATGCGCGAGGGACAGATTCTTTACACGTATCTTCATCTGGCCGCTGCCCATGAACTGGCCAAGCAGCTCGTGGACCGCAAGGTGACGGGCATTGCCTACGAGACCATCGAGTTGGCCGACGGCACGCTGCCCGCGCTGCGTCCCATGAGTTCGGTGGCAGGTCGTATGGCGGTCCAGGTGGGGGCCGTATATCTGGAAAAGGAGCGCGGCGGCAAGGGCATCCTGCTTGGCGGCGTGCCTGGGACGAAGCGGGGCAAGGTCGTGATTTTGGGCGGTGGGGTCGTGGGCATCAATGCCGCCAAGATGGCCATGGGTCTTGGAGCCCAGGTGACGATTCTCGACATCAACATCGATCGGCTCTCGTATCTCGACGACGTGTTTTTCGGCAAGATCCAGACGCTCTTTTCTGATCCCCACACAGTGGCGGCGGAAGTGTCCAAAGCGGATCTGGTGGTGGGCGCGGTGCTCATCGCCGGCGCCAGGGCGCCGCATCTGGTCACCAAAGACATGGTGGGGAGCATGGAGTCGGGGTCGGTGATCGTGGACGTGGCGGTGGACCAGGGCGGCTGCATCGAAACCTGTAAGCCCACCACCCACGACGAGCCGATTTACATGGTGGACGGTGTGATCCACTATTGCGTGACCAACATGCCCGGCGCCGTGGCCAGGACCTCCACCTTTGCGCTCAACAGCGCAACCGTGCCCTATGTCCTGGAACTGGCCGACAAGGGGCTCGAAGCGCTCAAAAATCCGGTGCTCGCCAAGGGACTCAACACGTTCAAAGGCCATGTCACCCACGAGGCAGTGGCCAAGGCCGTGGGCATGGAATACGTGCCCATGGACAAGTTGTTGTAGCCTGCGTCAGGCCGGTCACGATTCTGCCTCCGACAACGTCCGTATCTTCCCCCGGCAGCGTCCTTTTCCCCTCCAAGACGGGGCCGTATCGTTCCTTTCATGGATTCGTCCGGTGTTTCTCATGGAACTGGAACATCGTTCGTATCGATTTGCCCCGCCGTTCGCATCGACTGGATTCATCTTGTATTGTCTGGCTGCTGCGACAATTTCGATCCGGGATGTATTCCGTCGGGAATAGTCGTGCCGGGTTTGTGGTTGAACGCACTGAACAGGCAGAGGAAGGCAAGGAACGAAAGACGAGTAAAGACGGTGCGGAACCGATGAATGGCAGCAGCAGGGAAGCACGTCGGTAGAGCATAGGATGTTCCGGCCCTGGGCGATCCGAGTTTTTGGGTGGCACAGGGCCGGTGAGGAGGCGGTATCGTGGCAGTTGGTGGAAAAACAGCCAGAAAAGAATTCGATGCGTTGCTGCGTCCTGTCCTGCCGGCTCTCTACGGGACCGCGTTGCGGCTCACCAAGGACGAAGTGGACGCCCAGGACTTGGTCCAGCAGGCCTGCTTGAAGGCGTTTCGGTTCTTTCATACGTTCGCGCCCGGGACGAACTTCAAGGCCTGGATTTTCAAGGTGATGACGAACGAGTACATCAACCAGTACCATCGCCGGAACCGGGAGATGGCTGCCAGCGACTCGCTCCAGCAGCCCAACCACTACGAGCGGATCTTGGGCCAGGGAACGACCCGCCTGGGGCGCACGCCCGAAGAAGAGGCCATGGACGCCATCATGTCCCAGGACATTGCCGCCGCACTCGAGGAGATTCCTGAGACTTTCCGGCTGGCCGTGCTCCTCAGCGATGTGGAAGGCTTCTCCTACCAGGAAATTGCCGACGTCATGGGCTGTCCCGTGGGCACGGTGATGAGTCGGCTCTATCGGGGCCGCCGGGCCTTGCAGAGTCGGCTCTACCAATATGCCGTGGAGCGTGGCCTCATCGAGGGTGCTTTGGATGAGTCGAACGACATGGCCAGTGCTCAGGGTGCCAAGGTGACCAGGATCGATGACTACAGACAGGGAAGGCGGGATTGAAATGGGTCGCAACAGCATGACATGCGAAGATGCAGAGAAATTCGTCCATGTGTACCTGGACGGCGAATTCTCAGAGGAAGACCGGCTGGCCTTCGAGGCCCACCTTGCAGACTGTGAGTCATGCCGCAAGATGGTGCGTTTCGAAGAGCGTTTCAAGCAGGCGCTCCGCACGAAACTCGTGCATCCTGCCGTGCCCGCCGGCCTGTCCGAACGGATTTCCGAGGCCCTCGATGCGGCCGAGGATCACGCTGGGACCCGCAGCGCGGTTGCGACCTGGGCGCTGCGTCTGGCGCCCGTTGCCGTGGCTGCCGGTGTGGCCGCAGCCGTGGTGGTGATCATGGAGCCGTCACGTCGCCGTGGTGGTGACAAGGTAACAGTCCAGCAGCAGGGTCCTGCGGCTTCCAGGAGCATCCGTCCCATGGTGGCACAGGCCCGGGTTCCCGAGGGGCTCACAGCGCCCTCGATGGACAGGATCGGTTCGTCCGCTGCTCCGGTCCGGACAGCGGGCTACGTCACCAATGCCGGGTATGGCCGCCAGGCGGCATCCGCCCGGCCCATGGTCCGGGTCCGCGTGGTCGACCCCCGCAGAATCCCGCCCGACGGCTTCGTTGGGCGCTGGGTGGCCGGCCGGAAAGTATACTTTGGCATGCAGGCTGGCCTCAACGTAGCCATGTTCGAGGACAACGGCCTGGGATACGCATTGTCAGCAGATCTCCCCGAAGAGGAACTCGCAGAAATCGTACGCACATTCCTCGACCGATAGAGTTCCCTTCGTTTCCTCCCTCTTTCGATCTCGTCTGAGATCGCCCGCTTGACCCGAGAGGGGAGGGCTTCGGCCCTCCCCCCCCGTTCCTTCCTTTGGCAATCGGCCGAGCCGGGTCGTGGGATGGCACTCTGTGGCACGTGGCACGCTGTCGTGCTCGGTACTTGCTGGTATGCGCCGGTTTGTCGTACGCGCTGCTCGGGTTTTCGTTCCGCCAAGGGGAAAAAATCCTTGGTGGATGAGCAAAGTTCATGTAGCTATGCCCCATTCGGGCGATGATGTTTCTTGGCTCACACGCCCGCTCAAAGACAGACACATGGGGACGCAGCCTCTGGGCATATTGCCGTGCTGTCGTCTCTCTCTCGTTGGTTGGGTTCAAGAGACTGAGGAGGTTTCGTATGCAATCCGTAAAAACATCAGCCGTCTTGGCGGCTGCCCTGGTCGGTTTCTTTGGACCGTTGGCTGCCTGCAGCGACGACTCGGGGACCGGTGGGAACCAGAACGCGCAGGACAGCGGCATCCATGAGGTGACCCTGGCCATCACCGCGCCCTCGGCCGACTCCCTGCTGTCGGGCACTGTTCAGGTCACCGTCTCCATCGATGGCCAGGCCGACCACGTGGTCCTGAGCGTGGACGGCCGTGCCGTGGCAGAGGCGCCGGTGGCTGCCGGTGCCGCCTCGGTGGACTGGGACAGCGCGGCTGTTCAGGACGGAAGCCACAGCCTTTCGGTGGCTGCCTCCTCCAACGGTGCCCTGGTGGGAGAGTCTGAAGAGGTGGCCGTGACCACGGACAACAGTGCCCCGGTCATCACCATCGACGGGTTGGAGAGGCCCTACGTCTTTACCGGGCAGACCACCTTCAATGTCCAGGTGGAAGACGAGCACTTCGACAGCATCACTTTCTCCGTGGATGGTGTCGAGACGGATCACGCCGAGGCCCAGCCCGCCCTGTTCGACTGGGATCCCACTGGTCGACAAGACGGCGCAGTGTCCATTTCCTTCCTGGCCCGCGACGAGGCCGGTAACAGCACCGAGTTTCGTTTCGACGGGGCCGTGATCCTGCAAGGCGAGGTCGTCGAGTTTACCGACGGCTCTGGGGCGGGCACCTTCTTCGTTCCCGAAAACTACCAGCCCGACATGGAAATCGACCAGAAGTTCCATTGGAACATGGCCGCGGGCCTGGGCGCCATGATGGGCGTGGTCCAGTGGGAATCCGAGCCAGACGACCTCTGGAACTTCAAGTTCGACCTGGGCAGCGGCTTTTGTCCCCACTCCGGGACCCTCATGGCCTCGGAAGAAGGTTCCAGCGGGCAGATCATCGTGACCCACAGCGCCGAGAACCTCCAAGGCGGTGTCTACGGCGAAGGACAGTTCTTCTCCCACCTGGGCGCCGCTTCCCAGATGAATCCCGCCGACAAGGCAGGGCAGGGCGTCCCCTTCTGGATGGTGGTGGCTGTCTATCCCCTGGACCAATAGGCCCTGGGTCAGGAGCCCGCCTGCCCACCTGGGCCGCTTGGCCGGTTGGCCGCTTGGCT
>CAZIJS010000023.1:3845-34241 GCA_964539505.1 uncultured Myxococcales bacterium | reverse complement strand
CGAAAAACCAGAGAATCGCCGCCCGGCGCCTCGCTGCGTCCCTGTCTTTCGTGGCCGCAAACACCAAGGCTGCCAGCATGGGCATGACCAGGCCCAGCAAGGATACGAGCACCACCAGGGGCGTCACCAGCCCAAGGAGCACCAGGTCTCGGGCCTTGGTGGGACCGGAGACGAAATTCCGCGTTTCACAAAAGGGTCGATGCGCCGCGTCGCTGCGCAAGAAGCAAGAGCCGATCTCGGAACGCGCCCTCGCCCAGGCACGAGCCTGCATCCTGGTCAAGGGTCGGTTTGCAGACGCAGAAACCTGGAGCGCCGTGATCACCCAACCCGACAGGGCCGTGCCAAGGAGCAAAGCCAGGAGCGCGCGGTCCCATGAGCCAAGGCCCACAGTCCTCGCCCTGGTGACTTCCCGAACCACCCGAGGCTGTCCACCAGCCAGGGACCGCCCCGTCACGGACGCCTTTCCCTCAGCCGAAGAGGCCTGCTCACCACTCAGGGACTGCTCTTTTCTGCCTGGCCGCATTGCTTCTCCACCAGCCCGGACTGTTGGTCCCGCAGACGTCTGCTGGTCCCACGCGCCGAAGTCGCGCTCGCGCCGGCTTTTCGGGGAAAGGAGCAATGTGGTTTTACGAAGGTGCATGTAAGATTTGTACTACACCAATCGGAAACAGGCAAGAAAATCTACAACCCCAAATCCCGAACCATTCCACAAACCAGCAGCATTGAAGAAACGCCGGCCTGGGCGGCAAGCCGACTATCCTTGATGTCGCCGGAGGTCAACCCAGACGATCCGTGGCACCGAGGGCTTGGCGAATGCGCTGTGCCAAATCCGATGTCAGACTCCCAGGCTCCATCCGCCAGGTCCAATTGCCCTTGGCCGTGGCAGGCCGGTTCATCCTGGCGGAAGAATCGAGGCCCAGGATATCCTGGACTGGGATCACTGACAGGCGGGCCATGGAGGAGTAGGCCAGCCGAACTAGGTCCCAGGCCACATGCGCTGCGTCGGTCTCCTGACCCAGGGCGGCGGCGAGGCGTTGCCTCATCCGGCCGTCGGTCTCTTCTTCGAACCAGCCCCTCGCGGTGTTGTTGTCGTGGGTGCCCGTATACACGAGACAGTTGTCTCGATGGTTGTCCGGCCGGTGTGGGTTGTCTGGCATGTCGTCACCAAAGGCGAACAGGAGCACCCGGCAGCCCGGGATTTCGAACTGGGCCATGAGGTCTCGCACGTCCTGCGTGATGGTGCCCAGATCTTCGGCCACCAGGGGCACAGATCCCAATTGTGTTCGAAAGTACTCGAACAGGGCCGGCCCGGGCCCGGGAACCCATTGGCCATGCATTGCGGTTCGATGGTGGGCGGGAACCTCCCAGTACGAGGCGAAACCGCGGAAATGGTCGATACGCACCAGATCGAACAGTTTCAAGGAATGGGCCATGCGCTCGCCCCACCAAGCAAAGACCTCATCGCGCCGCCCCTCCCAATCGTAGACTGGGTTGCCCCAGAGCTGTCCCGTCTTGGAGAAGTAGTCCGGGGGAACCCCTGCCACATGGGTGGGCCGTCCTCTCTCATCGAGCTTGAACAGGTCTGGGTGTGCCCAGACATCCGCGCTGTCCTGACTCACGTAAATGGGTTGGTCGCCCAGGATGCGCACACCGGCGTTGTTTGCCCTCTCTTTGAATCGTTCGTACTGCGAAAAGAAAAGATACTGGATAAACTTCTCACGGGTCAGATCGCCATCCAGCTCGGCTGTCACTCGATCCAAGGCATGGGGCGTTCGTGCAACGAGGTCCTGATCCCAATCCCACCAGGGCTTTCCTCCCTGCTTGGCCTTGAGCACCGAAAAGAGTGCATAGTCGTCGAGCCACCGCGACTCTCTGTCACGAAAGACTTCGAAACCTTCCCTTTCTTCCTGGCTGGCAGAGGACTGGTATCGCTCGAAGGCCTTGTGGAAAAGACGAGACTTGTATGACCAAAGGACTTCGTATTGCACGGGCCCTTTGGACACTGGCCGCTGGTCCTCCAGGTCCGAACGCGACAACAGTCCTCGTTGTACCAGGTCGAGGGGATCGATGAGCAAGGGATTGGCCGCAAAGGCGGATCGACTCGAATAGGGAGAATTGCCTGTGGCGGGATCAGTGGGGCTGAGCGGCAGAATTTGCCAGACCGTGATCCCGGCTCGAACCAAGAAATCCACGAAGACATTTGCGGCGGGTCCGAGATCGCCGATTCCGAAGTCGGTGGGCAAACTCGTCAGATGGCAAAGCAATCCTGACGTGCGGCGTACCAGAAAGGATGCAGGCATGAATGGCTCCTGTCAGCAGTGTCGTTGTTCCGGCCCGACAGACCGGAGGCTTTCCATTGGATTCTGTCCTCTCACGATTGAGGCGTTGCAGAGGGAGAATTTGGTGGCCCGCCGGATTCCTTGGGCGAAGAATTCCCTGCCAGGGAATCGGAGCGCTCTGGTCCCACCGCGAGAAAGAGACGATGGGCCAGATCACGCTCGGTCTGGGTCCACCGCGCGCCCTCCAGACCACGCAGAAACGAAAACATCCGATTTTGCACGAACCACAGATCCGGCTGGAGGCCCAAACGCTCGAAGAGATCGAGGAACGCTGCAAGTTCCGTCCTGGCTTCGGCCCCTAGACGACTCCCCATCACCTCGACATTCCCGTCTCTGCGCCCCTCCGGGATCTGCCCCGGGAGCGTTCCCAATTCCGATCCGCCACCAGGCGCATCATCGTCTTGGCAGGCCCGCTCGCAGATCCTTTCTGCAGCATGGGCCGCAAGCAGTTCCAACTCGGGATCCGCTGGAGCCAGATGCAGGCTGCGCTCTTCTTCGGCCAAAACCCGCAGCGCTTCCAGGTCCCTGGCTTCCAAGGCACGTCTCAAATCCGCGCGCACGAGGAACCTGGCGGCCGTGGCAAACACCTCCGGCAAGGGAATGCCCCTTCGGCCGATAAGCTGCATCAAGGGAGCGTGACGGTCGTGGATACGACGCAGAGCAGTTTCCATGTCGTCGAGGGTATCGGCCAAGACCGTCTGGAGCACGGCCCTCTGCTCGTCTCGAAACAGGTCCCACAGATCGAAGCGTCCCTCTGCGTATCGTTGCCGGATCAAGTCGATGATGTCCGCAACGTCCGATCGCTGGAAAGCATCCTGCACCTTCTCTTCCCACTGCGACTCTCCAGGCCCCGCCCCCCCCTGGGTCGAGACCCCGAAACCGGCACCCTGCAGGCCTCCGTAGAAATTGTGCCCCCCAAGATGCAGCAAGCCATAGTCCACGTCGACCCAGGCCTCGGTGACAGAGCAAGTCACCCGGTCCCGTCCCAGGACGAGGCTGAGCAGTCCGGCCCGCGCCACATGCGACTCCAACGGCTCGATGTCGTACCCATAGAGCCTTTCCGGCTCGGCTCGACTCCTGCCATCCAGGACCGTATGCACCGCGTGATGAGCCACGAGCATGGGCAGGTCCCAGCGATGGGAGGCAACGAGCCGCTGGTACAGTTCAGCCCCCGTCGCATATTCCTGGTCGTTGGGTCTGGTCTGCGCCAGGATTTCGACATACCGGCTCTCGAAATCCCGACCCGTGGCGAGTTGCGCCAGATGCATGGCCCGCGAAGCGAGCCGCATGATTTGAACCGCCTCGAGACCAGCAATATCGTCGAAGAACCATCCGCAGCTCGCGAACATGAGCAATGCGTGACGCTGGCTCTCGAAAAGCTGGAGAAGCACGATCCGGTCGGCAGCAGACAGAGGCCTTGCGGCATGGCGCTCGATGAAGGCGTCGCGCCTGGTGGGATCGAGCACCACCTCCACGTACTCGTCCCTGGCAGCCCAGGGATCGTGGACGAGCGGCCCGGCTTCCTTTTCGAACAGCTCGGCGAGAAACGCCGCCGCCTCGTCCTGGGCGCGGCGCAAGGGGCCGCGCCAGGCCTGGTTCCAGCCGGGATGCGCCCCGCTGTTGCAGCCGCAGTCTCCGCGCCAGCGTTCCACGCCATGACTGCAGCTCCAGGACGTGGGCTCGGCGATGCGCACCTCCCATTCCGGGGGATGGGTCTCCAGGTACTCTGCGTAGTTGGTGAGACGGACGTTGGGATCCTGCTCGATACGACGCAGGGCAAAAGCCAGGGCCATGTCGCCAAAGCGATGGTGATGCCCGTAGGTCTCGCCGTCGGTGGCGATGTGGACCAACGGGTCGCGGGCCGAATCCTTGTCGTCTGCGGCATGCACCAGACTCTTGGCCAGGGCGGCTCCGTCACGCAACAATCCTCCGAAGGCGACCTTTTGGGAGAGACGACCATCATAGAAAAAGAGTGCGATGGATCGGCCCGAAGGCAGGTTGCAGCGATAGGGCCTGGTGGTGTCGAGGTTGCTTTCCGTCACCTCGATCCAGTCTGTCGATCCCGCCCCGAGGGGACGTATCGCCGCTGCCTGCCTGGGCGCCAGGATGGCGTAGGACAGACCCTGTTCGGCGAGCAGCTCCAACGTGGAGCCGTCCACCGCCGTCTCGGGCAGCCACATGGACTCCGCCCGCCTGCCGAAGCGATGCTGGAAATCGGCCAGCCCCCAGAGCACCTGGGTCCGACGGTCCCGGTCTGTGGCCAGGGGCAGGATGGGGTGGCTGTATGCCTGGGCAATGGCAGAGCCATGCCCGGAAAAACGCCTCTGGCTGCGTCGATCCGCCTCGATGATGGCCTGGTATGTCGTCTGGTCCATGCGCTCCATCCAACGCAGGAGCGTGGGGCCGAAATTGAAACTGATCCGCTCGTAGTTGGACAGGACGTCACAGATCCGCCCCTGTTCGTCGAGGATACGGGACGCTGCATTGGGAGCATAGCATTCCCGGGTGATGCGCTCGTTCCAGTCGTGATAGGGAGCAGCCGAGTCTTCTCGTTCGATGTGGTCCAACCAGGGATTGTCCCTGGGTGGTTGGTAGAAATGCGCATGAATACAAATATGGACAGTCATCGGCCAGCCTCTCGCGACCTGGAATCGGGTTTCAAGAGCAGGATGGCCAGGGGCGGCAAGGTGAGGGCCAGGCTGTAAGGTTTGCCCTGTGCTTCCCTGTCTTCGGTGACCACCGAACCCTGATTGCCCACCCCACTGCCGCCATAGATCTCGGCGTCACTGTTGAGCAGTTCCCTCCAGCGCCCCGGCCGGTCCACACCCACCAGGTATCCGTACCGAACCACTGGCGTGAAATTGGCGGCCACGAGAATCGGCTCGTCCTCCTGACCTGCCTTGCGCAAAAACAGGAGCACCGACTGGTCCGCATCGTCTCCCACCACCCACTCGAAGCCGTCTGGGGTAAAATCGCGTTTCCAAAGGGCCGGCTCGGATCGATAGAGCCGATTGACATCGGCGAGCCATCGCTGCATCGCCTCGTGATCCGATTCCTCGATCAGGTGCCAATCCAGACTCTGGTCGTGGTTCCACTCGGCCCACTGAGCGAACTCTCCTCCCATGAATAAAAGCTGCTTGCCGGGATGCACCGCCTGATATCCCAGGAGGAGACGAAGGTTGGCCATTTTCTGCCAGCGATCGCCCGGCATCTTGTCCACCAGGGAACGCTTCCCATAGACCACCTCGTCGTGGGAGAGACTCAGCATGAAGTTTTCGTCGAAGCCATAGAGAAAACTGAATGTCAGCTCATTGTGATGGTGCTTGCGATGCACTGGATCCTTGGCCATGTATTCGAGGATATCGTGCATCCAACCCATGTTCCACTTGAATCCGAATCCAAGACCGCCCATGTCAGTGGGACGGGATACCTTGGGCCAGGCCGTGGACTCCTCGGCAATGGTCTGCACGTCTGGATACTCGGCGTAGACCTGCTCGTTGAGGTTCTGCAGGAAGACAATGGCCTCCAAGTTTTCTCTGCCGCCCTGTTCGTTGGGGAGCCACTCACCCTCCTGTCGGGAGTAGTCGAGATAGAGCATGGATGCCACCGCGTCCACCCGGAGCCCGTCGACGTGGAACCGGTCCAACCAGAACAGCGCCGACGAAATCAGAAAGGAAACCACTTCGAACCGGCCGTAGTTGAAGATGGCGCTCTTCCAGTCCGGATGGAATCCCTTGCGCGGGTCGGCGTGCTCATAGAGATGCGTCCCGTCGAAAAACGCCAGGGCATGGTCGTCGGTGGGAAAATGGGACGGCACCCAGTCCAGAATCACGCCGATGCCCGCCTGGTGGAAAATGTCGACCATCGTGGCAAACTCGTCTGGGTTTCCATAACGCGCCGTGGGGGCAAAATACCCCGTGGTTTGGTATCCCCAGGATCCATAAAAGGGGTGTTCCATGACCGGGAGAAACTCCACATGGGTAAACCCCATCTGCCGACAATATGCCGACAGCTCTTCACCCAATCGAGCATACCCCATCCAATGACCGTTCTGCCTGCGCCAGGACCCCAGGTGGACCTCGTAGACGGACCAGGGCGCATCCAACGCATTGGCCCTGGCGCGGTTCTCCATCCATATCCCGTCCTGCCAGGAATGTCTCTGGTGCCAGACCACCGATGCCGTGGCCGGCGGCTCTTCGGCGAAAAATCCCACCGGGTCCGCCCGGTCCGTCACGTAGCCGCCCACCCTGGATTGAATGTGATACTTGTATCTCGTCCCTGGCTGCACCGACTCGACGAATCCCTCCCAGACACCAGTGCCATCCCATCGCGCCCCCAACGCATGGCCCCGGGGATCCCACCCGTTGAAATCCCCTATCACGGAGACCCGCTCTGCATTGGGCGCCCAGACCGCAAAATAGGTGCCCCGACGGTCTGGAAGATAATGGGCTCCCAGCTTCTCGTAGAGGCGAAAGTGCCGCCCCTGCTTGAAGAGAAACGTGTCGTAGTCGGTCCAGAGAGAAACATCCGTTCTCACGTTGGCTGCTGTCACGGCTCTCACCTCACACTAAGGATCTCCCAGGAGATCTGGATCATAAGGGACGCTGCATCATGAAGAAACCAACCTCGCAAGACTTTCGTCATAGGGAGGCCTGGCCAGCCCCCGGTCGGTCACGATGGCTGCCACCAGCTCGGCATCCGTGACATCGAAGGCCGGATTGAACACATCGATCCCCTCTGGGGCCACGCGACAGCCACCACAGTGTGTCACTTCCTCCGGACAACGATGCTCGATCACGATGTCTTGGCCCCTGGCCGTCTCCATGTCCAGCGTGGAAATCGGTGCCGCCACATACAGGGGAATGCCATGATGACGGGCCAACAAGGCCAGATTGTAGGTTCCAATCTTATTGGCCACGTCCCCGTTGGCTGCGATACGGTCGGCCCCCACCACGATCAGGTCCACAAGACCCTGTTTCATGGCATACCCGGTGGCGGTGTCGGACAGCAGGGTCACGGGAATGCCGTCTCGATGGAGTTCCCAGGCAGTCAGTCGCGCCCCCTGCTGCCTGGGCCTGGTTTCACAGGCGTACACCCGGTCGAGACGGCCCGCCTCCCAGGCCGCCCGGATCACGCCCAGGGCCGTTCCGTATCCCGCGGTGGCCAAGGCACCCGCGTTACAATGGGTCATGATCCGGGCCCCCTGGCCAACGAGTTCCAGGCCGTGGGCCCCCATGGCCTTGCAGGCAGCCAGGTCCTCATCCAAGATGGCCTGGGCTTCGCTGGTCAGACGCGCCATGATCTCGTCGGGATCGGTGATCCCCTCGGCCGCACGCAGCATCCGAGCCAAAGCCCAGGCCAGGTTCACTGCCGTGGGCCTGGTGGCCTCAAGCCTGGCTGCCGCCTGATCGAGGACCCCGTGGGGGTCGTCTCGATACCCGGTTTCATGCGCGGCCAGCAGCAGTCCGAACGCCGCGGCACAGCCGATGGCCGGAGCCCCGCGCACGGTCATACTAGCAATGGCCTCGGCCGCGTCCTGCAGACGCTCACAGACCACGAAGCGTTCCTCGATGGGCAGAGCGCGCTGATCGAGGAGCACCAAGGCGCCCTCTTGCCACTGCACCGGCCTGATACTATCGACTTGGACCACGGTGTCGTCTCCTTGTCTCGCCCCCGGCAACGAATCCGGGCAAGCGACTCATCAATGGGTCACGATCATCCAGGACCAAAATAGGCCACAGACCTGCGCCTGGACGACCGGGGGGGAAGAAACCGCCACAGAGCGACCAGACGGAACGCCCATGGACCACGATTTATGACTGATCGAGGAGCTTGCGCAACACCTCGCCCACCAGCTTGGGATCCTGGTTGCGATCCTGTTTCATGACCTGTCCCACGAAGAACCCAAAGAGTTTCTTTTTGCCCTCACGATATTGAGCCGCCTCACCGGGATGGGCCTCGATGACCCTGCGACAGAGGTCGGCCACGGCGTCTGCATTGCGTTCCGGGGGTTTGATCCCGAGTCGATCCGAGGCCTGCTCAGCGTCGAGACCGTCTTTGTACATGAGTTCGAAGACCTGCTTGGCATTGCGTCCCGTGAGTTCTCCACTCTGCATCTTGCCCAGGAGGCCGGCGAGGCGCTCTGGCACCACGGGCTGTGTGTCGATGCTCCGCTCGTCCTCTTTGAGCAGCCGGAGAAGCTCGGTCTGGATCCAATTCGAGGTCTTTTTCGGATCGCTGCCCAGGGACACCACTTTCTCGTAATAGTCGGCCAGGTCCTGCTCTTCGGTGAGCACGCCAGCATCATAATCTGTCAGGCCGTATGCCTCGACGAACCGATGCCGCCTTTGGACCGGCAGCTCGGGCATGTCCCCGGCGACTCGATCGATCCAGTCTTCGTCCACCACCAAGGGCGGCAGGTCGGGCTCGGGAAAGTATCGGTAGTCGTGGGTCTGCTCCTTGCTGCGCAAGACCCTGGTCACGCCAGCGTTGGCGTCCCAAAGCAGCGTCGCCTGGTCCACCCTGCCGCCGGCATCGAGCAACGCCGACTGTCGCTCGATTTCGTATTGGAGCGCGCGCCCCACGGCCCGAAAGGAGTTGAGGTTCTTGAGTTCGGTCCTGGTTCCAAACCTCTCGGTCCCCTTGGGGCGCACCGAAACGTTTGCATCGCAACGCAGGGAGCCTTCCTCCATGTTGCCATCGCAGATTCCCAGATACCGCACCAGTTGACGCAGCGCCCTGAGGTACCCAGTAGCCTCCTCGGGACTGCGAAATTCCGGCTCGGAGACGATCTCGATGAGGGGCACGCCGGCACGATTCAGGTCCACCAAAGAATGGTCCTTGCCCTCGACATGGAAGTTCTTGCCAGAGTCCTCTTCGAGGTGGATGCGAGTCAGGTGCACCTGGCGCTCGCCCTGCTTGGTCCAGAAGGTCACCGCGCCCCCGGTGGCAATGGGCTGTTCGTACTGGGAAATCTGGTATCCCTTGGGCAAGTCCGGGTAAAAGTAATGCTTTCTGGCGAACCTGCTGTGGCGGTGGATCTGCGCGCCCACGGCCAAAGCCATGCGCAAAGCGAAGTCCACGGCGCGGCGGTTGACCACGGGCAGGACGCCGGGCAAGCCGAGAACCACGGGATCGGTCAGGGTGTTTGGCGGCTCACCGAACGCGGCGCGCGAAGAGCTGAACATCTTGGTCCTGGTCTTGAGCTGGGCATGCACCTCCAGCCCGATGACCGCCTCGTAGTCTGTCCGACCGTTGCTCTTCATCTCGCTGCCTCCATTGCAAACGCAGGCCATGTCTGGTGCCAATCCGTGCGCTCCTGGTAGGCCCCGGCCACCCTGAAAATTGCTTCTTCCCCAAGGGTCGGCCCCAGAAGCTGCAGCCCCACCGGAAGCCCCTCGGACGTCTGTCCGCAGGGAATGGACATCCCAGGCAGACCGGCCAGGTTACATGAAATCGTATAGGCATCGGCCAGATACATCTCGAGGGGATCGGTGACCAGCTCACCCAACCCGAACGCCGCCACGGGAGACGTGGGCGTGGCGATCACGTCACAAGAGGAAAAGGCCTGCTCGAAATCTCTCCGAATCAATGTTCGTACCCGCTGGGCCCGGCCGTAGTATGCGTCGTAGTAACCGGCACTGAGCACATAGGTTCCAAGCATGATGCGCCGCTTGACTTCCGGACCGAATCCCTCGCCCCTGCTGCGGCGATACATCTCCTCCAGGTTGCCGGCCCGCTCCGTTCTATGCCCGTATCGCACCCCGTCGTACCGAGCCAGGTTGGAACTGGCCTCCGCGGGGCTGATGATGTAATAGGCCGCCACGGCATACTTCGTATGAGGAAGATGCACCGATCTGACCTTGGCCCCGGCCGCCTCCAGTTCAGCGATTGCAGAACGCACCGCTGCTTCGACCTCGGGATCGAGTCCTTCGGCAAAGTATTCTTCGGGTACCCCGATGGTCATGCCCTGCAGACCGGCGCTGCAGGCCTCCACATAGGCCCCCACCGGGTGCGGCAGGGACGTGGCATCCTTGGGGTCTCTTCCAGACAGGACCTCCAGGGCCGCGGCGCAGTCCCTGGCGGACCGGCCCAGCGGACCAGCCTGGTCCAGACTTGAGGCAAAGGCCACCAGACCATGTCGGCTCACCCTGCCGTAGGTGGGCTTGATCCCAGAGACCCCGCAGAACGCGGCAGGCTGCCGGATCGATCCACCTGTGTCCGTGCCCATGGCAAGGGCACAGAGACCTGCGGCCACGGCTGCCGCGCTGCCGCCGGAAGAACCTCCCGGGACCCGGTCCAGATCCCAGGGGTTTTTGCAGACCCGGTACGCGCTGTGCTCGTTGGAAGAGCCCATGGCAAACTCGTCCATGTTCAACTTTCCCAAAATCACCGCCCCGGCCTGTTTCAGCCTTGCCGCCACAGCGCTCTCATATGGAGGCCGAAACCCTTCCAGGATCTTCGATCCGCAGGTCGTCTCCAGGCCCTCGGTCACGAAAATGTCCTTGAGTCCCACGCAGACCCCGGTCAGCGGGCCCGGATCGGCACCGGCAGACAGCGCGCTGTCCAGGGCCCTGGCCTGAGCCAAGGCACCCTCGCGGTCCACCAGCAAATAGGCACCCAACTGCCCATCGAGGGCTTCGATACGTTCGAGATATTCGGTGGCCAGGGCCTCGACGGTCACCCGCCCCGACCGAACCGCGGCCACTTGCTCGGCCAGGCTCAACTTCCAATGTTCCATGTGCCTTGCTCCTCGATGGGTTCGGTTCACACCGACCCGGCCTCGTCGATGATCTTGGGCACCTTGAAGAGGCCGTTTTCCACGGCAGGGGCCTGGGAAACGGCCGCATCTCGGCTCAGAGATTCTTCAGGCGCGTCTTCTCGCAGGGGGCAGATCAGGTCCATTGCGTGCGCCGTGGGCTGTATGCCCGAGACATCCAGCTCGCGCATGGTGTCGATATAGGACAAAATCTTGCCCAACTCCGCAGCCATGGCCGCTACTTCCCGAGGCGTGAGCGCGAGCCTGGCCAGGGTGGCGACATGTTCCACTTCCTCTTTCGTGATGCTCATGTCCTTGATCCTCACTTTCCAACGACGCTCCGGCCCGGTCACTCCAGGACGGAAAGCGAATCGGTGGGATGAACTCGTCTCCTTGGAAAGAACGTCTCGCCGGCAACCGGGCATGCCGAACCGGGAAAAGACTGGTCAGCTTCCCCGTTCCCAGAAAAACAGCTCGTCGGCGGGACGGGAGGCTTTCCTGCGACGCACGCCCCGCGTGGGGTTGGATGCCAGGTGGCGTAAAATGAGATACACCGTCTCTTCCCAGCCCACGAGATCGGCCTCGACCGCGATCTGTCCGGCAGTGGCCGGCTCAGGCTGCCTGGCCTTGAGTGCCGCCATGGCCTTGAGCTGAATATCGAGAGCCCGCCCTGCGCGTCTCTTGCTCTCTTCCACGCCAGGCTGATTGTAGGCGTTGATGCCCACCAAGCTCGCATAGTACCCGACGGCCCGCTCATAGAGTGCCACGATTTCGCCCAGAGACATGGCATCGAGGCGATCTACGAACAACGAAATGCTGGGACGGGACTTGTCGTGGAGCGCACTCCTGGTCCCGAGAAGCAAGGCCAGCAGGCAGTCCCCTGTGGCAATGCCCGGACGCACCTCCACCTCCACGTCGAATGCCCCGCCACTGGCCCATGCCGCACCGCAGAGATCGCGCATCACGTGGATGAACGTGACGAAGAAGCCACCTGGGCCCTCACAGAGATGCTGGAGTACGGAATGCTGGTCGGTGGAACCCTTGTTTCCGTATACCGCCATGCCGCTGAGCACTTCCTTGCCATCCTGGGTTTGTCTCTTGCCCAGACTTTCCATGACAAGCTGCTGTGCATAGCGCGACCAGGGTTCGAGACGGTCCTTGTAGGGCTCGATCACCATCTCCCGGAGGCCCCGCCTCTCGGTGGCGTCGTACCATGCGACGGCGAGCATGGCTGCCGGATTGTTCCTGAGGTCATGCAGTCGCGTTGCCTCGTCCATCCGTGCTGCGCCCTGCAGGAGCGCGTCCACGTCGAGACCGAGCAAGGCAGCGGGCAGGATGCCTACGGGTGAAAAGAGCGATGTCCTGCCCCCCACCCAGTCCCATACGGGAAAACTGGCCAACCAGCCCTCGGACGTTGCGCGCTGGTCCAACTCCGAACCGGGCATGGTGACCGCCACCGCATGCTTGGCGAATTTGAGACCGACCCGGCCCATGGCCGCCTTGGTTTCCGCCAACGCGTTCATTGTTTCCATGGTCCGGCCGGACTTGGATGTGACCACACAGAGAGTCCGATCCAGTTCCTGGTGCAGACGCCGCAAGATGCGATAGATCCCGTCTGGATCCGTGTTGTCCATGGTCCAGAGCCGCATCTTGTCGTTGGGACCGGACAATGCCGCCTGGAGGAGCTGCGGTCCCAGAATGGAGCCGCCGATTCCCATGAGAATGAGATTGCGAAACGGCTTGCCACTCGGAGACCGCAGGCTGCCGAAATGCACCTGCCCGACGAAATCCGCCACGTCTTTTCTGGCCTGGAGAATCTGCTGCTTGATCTCAGCGGTGGGTGCAATCTCCGGGTTGCGCAGCCAGTAATGGCCCACCATCCGATGTTCATCTTCATTGGCCTCGGCTCCCGCTTCGAGTGCCGCCATGGCATCGAAGGCATCGTTCATCTTGGATGCCATGTCATCGAAGATGCCGTCCGGGAGGTCCATCCGACTCACGTCCAGGGTCAACTCCAACTTGGTGCTGGACCACACCTGTTCGTTGAAGCGCTGCCATTTTTCAGAAATCTTGTTGTCCTGCGCCATCAGCCCAGCCCATGCCTTTTCTTCATTTGTTCCATGACCCGCTTGTATTCCACGTCCCAGGCCACCGATCCCTCTTCGAGGTTTTTTATCCGCTGTCTGACTTCGCGATCCAGCTCTTCGTCCACCATCATGTGACGGCGAAAAATGTCTTTCATCTTTTTGCGCATCACGTGATCGTCTGAAAAAATTTCATCCACGAACTTGGACTGGTGCATGAAAAAATCCAAAATCTGGTTGCACATCCAGGAAATGCCATCTTCTCCCATGGCAAAGCCCTCTTGCTCGGCCACCGAGCGCTTGAGCTTGCCGAATTCCGAATAGGACAGACTGCGACGCTCCATGATGTCCTTTGCCTTCTCGGAAATCTGTCGGTCGCGTTTGAGATACTCGTTGAGAATGGCTGCCACGTCGAGTTCCACCTCCGCAGGATTGGAGGTCTCGATATCGCCGTCGTCCACCAGGCGCTTGACGATGTCGGCCGCTATCACGGACACCTTGCCGGCATAGAGTCTCATCGATCTTTCCTTTCTCGAAACACAGGACCAATGACCAGACCCGACAGAGCGAAGGATTCGCCGATCGAGGCCTTTCGATTGAGTGTGTGGGAGTATAGGAACGGGGCAACGAGCGTGTCAAGGAGGGAGAGGGCCGGACGAATCAGAATACGAACCCACCGCTCAGCCGAAGGTAGGGAAAAACCATGTGGACGGAATCCTCGTCTCCACCGGCATGCAGATAGTGGATTCCGCCCTCGAGTCCCACGGTGACAAAATCCTCGAACACCCAGTCGTAGCCGATTCCTGCACGGACCATGGGCACCTTCAGGTTGTCGTCGTCTCCACTTACGTGGACGCCGAACAGGCCGGCCCGCACGCCCATGTGCAGCCCTTCGAACACGCGACGACCGAAATACCAGTCGAGCCCGGTGAGCAATCCGCCGAAAACGAGACCGTCATCGCTGTCTCCCAGACCGAACAGGAGAAAATGGGTCGTCCAAGCCAGGTGTTTGGAGAGACGCAGGGAGAAATCAAATGGGAAGATATCCAATCCGAGTCCCACTCGCAACGTAAATTGCTTGGCCGGCTTTCGCACCACCACAGAATGAGGAGCAACCAGGGCCGGAGGCACCACCGGGGCTGGAGCCGGAGCTGCCACGGGGGGCGGCACCTGGGCAGGGACCGGAGCTGCAGACCGACCCGAAGGACAGACCGACAGGTCCACGCGAACCACCTGGCCGTTGCAGACCACCTGACGATGGACCTGGGCCCGCGCCGAGAAAGAAGCCCCGATGAGAGTCGTCATTGCCAGGACCTGAAGGATTGTCTTTTTCATGATGTCACCTCGTTGGCTCGTGTTTCTTTCTTCGCCCGGATTGTAAAGCAAGGCTGGTGCCAACTGAGTTTTTCATAGAATTATCACCACCTTACACAAACACAGCGGCCTGTCGAAATCCGCACCTCTCTGGAACCATGACATCAATGTCCTATCTCGGCCAAATCCTGGAATCTGCGTTCCAAGCATCGCAAACATCGACCCATCTTCGCAGACAAGCAAGATTTTTCCGCGTTGTGGGCAGGCTGGCTGGAGGATATAATCCCACCACAATGAGCAATGGAACGAAAGACAGACCATCCACCATGGGGACCGGACCGGGCTGGACGGTCCTGGTGGTGGACGACGAAAAAAACATCCGCAGGACCTTGCGCATGGTGCTGGAGGGTGAAGGCTATGGCGTGGAGGATGCGGCATCGGCCGAGCAATGTCTGGCCATCATGGACCGAAGACCCATCGACTGTGTACTCCTCGACGTCAAGCTCCCGAACATGGATGGACTCGAAGCGCTCATGCGCATCAAGGAGACCTTCAAGGGCCACTGGGACGTGCCGGTCATCATGATATCGGGCCACGCCTCGGTACAAGACGCAGTGCAGGCCACCAGGGCGGGAGCTTTCGATTTTTTCGAAAAGCCCCTGGACCGAAACCGTATCCTGGTCTCGGTCCGCAACGCTCTGGATCGGCGGCGCATGCTGCTGGAGGTGCGCAGGCTGCGCGAGTCCGAAAAAGAGCGCTTCGAAATGGTGGGGGCCACGCCGGTCATGCGCCAACTCTTCGCCACCATCGAAAAGGTTGCGCCCACCAAAGGTCGTGTACTCATCACCGGCGAGAGCGGCACGGGCAAGGAACTCATCGCCCGTGCCATCCATCGCCACAGCCTTTTATTCTCCGGTCCCTTCGTCAAGGTCAACTGCGCCGCCATCCCACCGGAACTCATCGAAAGCGAGCTCTTCGGCCACGAACGGGGAGCCTTTACAGGCGCGGTAGCCCGGAGGCAAGGGCTTTTCGAGGTGGCCCACGGCGGCACGATCTTCCTCGATGAAGTGGGAGACATGAGCCTGGCGGCGCAAGCCAAGGTGCTCCGGGTGCTCCAGTCCGGCGAGTTGGTCCGAGTGGGTGGAGAACGGGTCATCCACGTAGATGTCCGAGTGCTCGCCGCCACCAACAAGGATCTGGCCGAAGAGGTGCGGCAGGGACGCTTCCGCGAGGACCTCTATTTTAGACTCAACGTAGTGCCCATTCACAGCCCGCCCCTGCGGGAACGGGCAGACGACATTCCACTGCTGGTGGATCGCTTTCTGGATGAAATCTGCACAGAGAATGGAATGCGCCGAAAACGCATTTTGCCCGAAGTCATCGAGGTCTTCAAACGCTACCATTGGCCCGGCAACGTGCGCGAGCTGCGCAATCTCATGGAACGCCTCGTCATCCTGAGCGAGCGGGAAATCACCATCGAGGACCTGCCGGAATTCCTCACGGACAAATCCAACGAACGATTGTCCATGGAGCGCTATGCCGACAAGACCCTCAGGGATTTCCGGGAAGAAATGGAACGACGTTTCATCTTGCTCAAGCTGGAGCAAAACGACTGGAACGTTTCTCGGACCGCCGAGGCACTCGGCATGGAACGGACGAATCTGCACAAGAAAATGAAGGCATTCGGAATCAAGCGTTCAGACGCCAGGTGACCACCGCCGGGGCATGAAGCAGACATTCCCACTCAGGAGACAGCATGGCCAAGAAAGTACGCATCGGTAAACTCAAGGAGCAGGCCCGCAACCTCTCGGGCGCAGACCCCCTCACCGCACTCAAGATTGTCTGGCGTCTCGTGGACGTTGCACCACAAGACATCGAAAACCATGTCATGGCGGCAGACATCCTCGCTGCTCTCGGTGCATCCGATGCGGCCAAACAGGTCTATGAGGCCACGGCGGTCTATGCCATCCGGTCGGGTCATCCGTTGGTGGCCCTGGTCCTGGCCAAGGTCCTCGAAGACCGATTCGGTGCCCAGGTCATGTCCCTCTACCAGCACCTTGCGGCAGAATATGGAGCCGGCTCTCCCAAGATCTCCAAACGGGGCCAACGCATGGCTCCCGAGCATCCAGACACGGAAATTGCTCCGCCCGACCTCGACACCGACATCGCGCCGGCAGCAGTGATGGCCGGGGCCGCCAAGGCTGCCGCCGACTTCAGCCGGATCGTCGGCTATCCCCAGGCCCTCCATCCCATTGCCCTGCTGTCCGAACTGCCACCAGATGCCTTTGTCGCCCTGTGCGAAAAACTCACGGCTCACCGCTTGCCGCCAGGGGCCATGGTGATCCGAGAAGGAGAAATGGGACGTTCCTTTTTCTGGCTCGCCCTCGGCGCAGTCCGGGTCTACAAGACCGATCTGCGAGGGACACAGACGGACCTTGCCCGACTGGGAGAAGGGGCCCTGTTCGGTGAAATGGCCCTGATTCAGGCTTCGCCGAGAACAGCGTCGGTGCAGGCGCTCGCGGACACAGACTTGCTCGAGATCCAGGCCAAGGACCTTGCGAACATGGCCGATCACCTCGACAAGGTGGCCTTGGCCCTGGATCGCTTCGGCCGGGACCGGCTGCTCAGCAACCTCATGGCCACGTCTCCCATCTTCAGGCCCTTCAACAGACAGCAGAGACTCGACTTGCTCAGGCGCTTTTCCGGACACGAGGTCTCCGCCGGTACCGTGGTGGTCAACGAAGGCGACGAAGGACGAGGCCTCTACGTGGTGCTTTCCGGAGAAATGGAGGTGACCAAGGAGCAAGAAGGCCGACAGATTCCCTTGGCGCGGTTGAAGTCTGGAGACCTGTTTGGTGAGATATCCCTGATCAAGGGCTTTCCTGCCACGGCCACTGTCAAGGCGGCAAAACAGTCCACGGTCCTCTTCTTGGATCGCGTCTATTTTCAGCGCCTCGTGGATGCCCTGCCGGAAATCAGAAAACTCTTCGAGGACATGACTCAAGAAAGACTCGCAGACACGAGCCTGCTCCTTTCCGACGACCTGGTCATCGAAGAGGCAGACGAGCTGGTGCTCATCTGAAAGGACCACAGGAGGAATCGTTGCCCCAAAAAAGGGAGAGGTTCCGACAAGCGGAACCTCGACCAACACCTCGATTACTGGAAGCTTAGGCTCAATCCGATCGCAATGAAGTCACGCAACCGCCAAGTCTACACAAACGAAACGCAGGGCAACAAAGGCTCACATCAACGAAAGTCTATTCAACGAAGTCTCAAGGCAGACAAAGCAACGTAAGAAAAACAAACCAACAGGACACATCAACGAAAACCAAAGAACATCAACACAACGAAAGTCCAACCCCGCACCAGCGAGGATCGTTTCCAAACGGTGCCCCGGGGCGGTCTCCCGGACCGGGGCGTATCTTCAAACAGCGAGAGCAAGCCCGCTGTCAGGGAGGAGGAGGAGGTCTTCGGCCGCCGAAGATCGAAGCCAAGCCACCAAATCCGGAGAGTCGCCAACGAAGTCGCAACGTCTCAATTCAAGCTCGTACCGTCAACCTCCTTGCCCCTTTGGAGATTGCAAGGCCAATGCCACTTCCTTCAGAAAAGGTTTAACCAATGAAAATCGCACAACAATCCAAAAAATATCTCTCATTTGGTCCCCTCCATGGCTTGAAAAAACCTGACATCCGTGTCACCCTGCCCAAGAATTGATGGAAAAACTTTCAAAAATGTCCTGAGCGGAGCAGATCCCGCCCAGTGTTCTTCATGCAGGAGATCCCACATGGCAGGAGTGCTGCTCGTGATCGACGCCCACGGTCCTGAATGTCGGGTGGCCGTGGTGGAAAACGGCAACCTGGCCGAACTCCACATCGAGCGTCAGGCCGAAAGAGGCTTGGTGGGCAATATCTACAAAGGCCGAGTGGTTCGGGTCCTACCGGGCATGCAGGCGGCTTTCGTGGACATCGGGCTGGAACGCAGCGCTTTCCTCTACGTGGCGGACGTGCAGGGTCCTGCCGAGGATCTGGTCGATTACTTGGATGAGTGTGACAACATCGACAACGAAGGCTCCGGCCAACGCATGGGCAAAATCGAGGAACTCCTCACGGAAAACCAGGAACTCCTCGTGCAGATCGCAAAGGAGCCTCTGGGCACCAAGGGAGCCCGCGTCACCACCCACATCACCCTGCCCGGCCGCCACCTGGTGTTCATGCCCACGCTCAGGCACGTGGGGGTTTCCCGCCGGATCCGGGACGAAAAAGAACGCCGCAGACTCCGTGAGGTCGTCGAAACCCTCCGGCGCAACGAAACCACGGGATATATCATCCGCACGGCGGCCGAGGGAACGAGTTCGGGCAAGCTGACAGCAGACATGGATTTCTTGGCAAGGCTCTGGGATCAGGTCCAGCAAAAAGCCCAAAAGGTCTCGGCTCCATCCCTGCTCCATGCAGATTTGGACTTGGTGCTCCGGTCCATCCGCGACATGCTGGCCCTGGATGCCGATCGCTGCGTCGTGGACAGCCTGGCGGAATATGACCGCATCAAGGAGTTCGTGAGCACCTACATGCCTCGCTTCACGAATAACATCGAACTCTACGACGAGGACGAGCCCATCTTCGACCACTATGGCCTCGAATCCCAGGTCAACAGGGCACTCCAACGCCAGGTCTGGCTCAAGAGCGGGGGCTATCTGGTCATCGATCAGACCGAGGCCCTCACGGCCATCGATGTCAACACGGGAAAATTCGTCGGAAAAAAGAATCAGGAAGAGACCATCACCCAGACGAACCTGGAGGCATGCAAGGAAATTGCTGCGCAGATCCGGCTCCGGAACATCGGCGGCATCATTGTCATCGATTTTATCGACATGGAAAAGGAGTCCAACCGAGACAAGGTCTGGAGGACCCTGGAAGAAGCCCTGTCCGACGACAGGGTCCGAAGCCACCTGGGGCATTTTTCCAGTCTCGGCCTCGTAGAGATGACCAGAAAACGCACCAGGGAGAGTCTCCTGCGGACCCTGACCGAGCCCTGTCCCTACTGTGAAGGCCGGGGATATCTTAAATCCTCCGAAACCATCTGCAACGAAATCCTTAGGGCCTTGCGCAGGGAGGCACAGTACGCATCTGGCCAACGGGTCGTGGTCTGGTGCAATCCGGAGATTGCGGAAACCCTGGCCCAGACATATCAGCAAGAAATCGAGATCCTCGAACAAAAAATGGCCAGACCCGTGGAAGTACGGCCCGATGAACGAAGACACATCGAAGACTTCAACGTATCTTCGGAGTGAGCGTATTGGGCAGGTAGGCCAAGGTAGGCCAATAGGAGATATGCCATGGGACTCTTCGATCGAGCAAAACGTGTCGCAAAGGCGAACGTCCGTTCCGCACTGGGACGATGGCGGCGAGGGGACCGGGAACTCGACGAGGCGGAAAACGAACTGGAAGAGGAACTCAGCGACGCACGATTCGATGCCCCGGGACGAGATGAGGATCTCCTGCGCGCCTACCGGCGTCTCGAACTCCCGTTCGGAGCAGGAAAAAGACGCATCGAAAAGGCCTTCCGCAGGCTCCTGGCCCAGTATCATCCCGATCGCTTCGGCGGGGATCCCGACAGGGCCAAACTGGCCGAAGCCGTGACGAAAATCATCACAGAGGCCAGGCAGACGCTCCTGGAAGCCTGGCGCCAGGGACGCATCCGAAACGATCGCAGAAAATAACGGCCCTGCGTAGACATGATTGAACAGGCCCAATCACCAATGCACCGATGGCATTCTCTGTATCTCGGGCTGGGTTCGAACCTGGGGCGACGACGCGCAGTCCTGGCCAAGGCCGTCGAACAACTCGACGCCATGGGAAGCTGCCGCGTCCGTCGTCTCTCGAGTCTCTACGAAACCGAACCAGAGGGGGCGGGGTCGAACTGGTATCTCAACCTCGTCGTCTCCATGGAGACCACACTCGACCCGGAAGAATTTCTTGCCAGGATCCTGGACATGGAAAAACTTCTGGGAAGGAACCGGTCCAGACCCTGGCCCGACCGAACGATGGACATCGACATCCTGCTCTGGGAAAACAAGGTGATCACAGAAAATCACCTGGTCGTCCCACACCCGAGACTCCACCAGCGACTCTTCGTGCTGGTCCCCTTGGCAGAGTTGGATCCCGAAACCATGCACCCTGTCCTTCACATCTCGGCAACGCAAATGCTGCACCGCGCTCCACCGGCCAGGATTCGGGCCGTTGGCACTCTGGAGGGCTCGGTCAGTCGGGCCTGACCGTGAATTCGCGCACGGCCACGACCTGTTCGGTCTGCAGGTCCACGAGAAATGACTTTCCCTTGCCGAACATGCCGTCATAGGAAACCAGGTACCACACGTCCACGGTCCAACGCTCGTAGTGGCTCTCGCAAGGCGGCGTCCAGCTCACGGCCTCTGCATCGCCCAGGTTGGGCGGTCGTTTCTTGAGGTTCTTTTTGAGAACTGCAAACTGTTGACTCGCACGCACTACCGATGCGGCCCGCGCAGCATCCCTGGGATCCAAGTCGCGGCGCCAGGCCGAGGCCAGTCTCGTGGACTGAACCTCCCCGTCCACCGTCATGACGATGTCGTAGGCCTCGTCGGCCACCAGACCGGACAGGTCCGGCACATCGAACTCCGGGAACTTGTCCCTGGCTGCAATCTCTTGTTGCTTGGCATCGAGGTCCGCCTTGCCATAGGCAAGCGACTCGGGCGTGTAATAGCAATAGATTCGAACAATGAATTCCTTGGAGGGAATCCGGTGATCCCAGTCCACCACGGGCAAAAAGCCGTGATATTCAGGACGCCTGAACGGCACGAGGTCCGGCAAACGCTCCGCCAATGCCTGCCTGGCTGCTTTGTCGGCAACCAGACCCTGAAACGCCACCTTGGGATGCAAGACGAAAACATCGGCGATCTGCCTGCGATATTCGTTGGCCCTGGCCTTTGTTCGTGACTCCATCCGCTCTCCACCAAGTCGCGCCGGCAGGCGCAACTCCCTATCCCGGTTTGTCACCACCCTTCGAAAAACACCGCAGCCCTTTCCTCCAATGAGGACTCTTCCTGGCTAGGGGCCAGTCGCCTTTTCCCGCCATATGGACGCCCCAAGCCGCCGCAGTTTCTCCTCCAGGGCTTCATAGCCTCTGTCGAGGTGATACACTCTTAACACTTCCGTTGTACCCTTGGCAACCAATCCTGCAAGCACCAAACTCGCACTGGCACGCAGGTCCGTGGCCATGACCGTGGCCCCCTGCAAGGGCCTGTCGCCCCCTTTGATGATGGCCGTCTTGCCACGCACCTGGATATCACCGCCCATCCGAGTCAGTTCCGATACGTGCATGAATCGGTTCTCGAAGATGGTCTCGGTGATCACGCTGGGGCCGCCGGCCTGCGTGGCCAAGACCATGAACTGAGCCTGCATGTCGGTGGGAAACCCAGGATAGGGAGCCGTGGTAATGTCGACAGGAGCGATCGCCTCTCCGGCTGCCACCCGCAACCCACCGTCTCGGGCCTCGATCCGGGCCCCACAGGCCCGCAGTTTTTCGATCACCACCTTGCAGTGCTCCGGCAAGGCGTTTCGGAGCAGGATTTCTCCGCCGGTGATCACTGCGGCCACCATGAACGTTCCCGATTCCACGCGATCGGGGATGATGGCATGTTCCACCGGATTGAGGGATTCGACCCCTTCGATGGTGATATAAGGCGTGCCCGCCCCACGCACCTCGGCGCCCATCTTGTTGAGCACCCTAGCCAGTTCCTCCACCTCAGGCTCTCTGGCCGCGTTTTCGATTGTGGTGCGGCCCTTGGCGAGCACAGCCGCCATCATGAGATTTTCCGTGCCGGTGACCGTGGGTAGTCGCAAGACGATGTCGGCGCCGCGCAGCTCGTCGGCCTGCACCACCACGTAGCCTTGCTCCAATTCGACATGGGCTCCCATCTGTCGAAGCCCATCGAGGTGCATGTCGATGGGCCTCGTGCCAATGGCACAGCCCCCTGGCAAAGAAACCTTGGCGCGTCCGAACCGGGCCACCAAGGGCCCCAACACGAGCACCGAGGCCCGCATGGTCTTGACGAGTTCGTAGGGCGCCTCGTAGGAATCGAGCCCTCTGGTGTCTACGACGACCCGATCGGCGCCCGTGACCTCTGCGCCCATAATCTGGAGGAGTCGGCCCATGGTGTGCACGTCGCTCAGGCTTGGCACATTGGTCAGGACCGAGACACCGTCGGTCAGCAAAGTGGATGCGAGAATGGGGAGGGCGGCATTTTTGGCACCACTCAGGGTGACGTCGCCCCTCAGCGGCCTGCCACCTTCGATGAGAATCTTGTCCATGGACGGTCACACAACGATGCGTCGCAGTCGACTCACCCCTCAGCGGCCTCTGCCTTCTTCTCCCCCTTCTTGACCCGGGACTTGGGAAGCAGACCCTTGCGCCACTGGCGGTAATGGACGTTGCAATACCCCTTGGCCCGGTAGGGGCGTTTGCACCCCTTGATTTTGCAGTGCTTCTCCTCACGAGGCAATGTCGTCTTGTGCGTCACTTCGACCTCCCTTTTCCATCACGGTCCCACCCCGCGCATCCCGGGGCCATCCTGCGCCGAACACGAAACCAAATCTCCCCGCGAAAATGCGTTGGCGCATCCTCTCGGCGGGGCAATGCATCATAGCGCCGACCCATTCCTTGTCAATCGAACCGGCAACGCCCACAACACCAGGTCTTTGACCACCTCGGCTCTGAGAAATGGTACAATGCACACAATGTCCAAGGGCAGGGCAACATATCACACATTGCCTGCAAACCGACATCGAGAGCAAGAGGAGCACAAGCCGGTGTACCACGACCATCCATGCAACACATACTGGCCCCAGGGACGCCGGCGAATGGCGCAGCCCGGACAGACCTGGATTCGCCATTGCATCCATGGTGCATCCACCCTGGTCCTGATATCCGTTGGACTGCTGTCCTGCGGGCTGCTCGTGGCCGGTTGCACTTCCAGCGGTTCCCGGCCAAAGACCACGACGACGAACTCGGCGCCCAAGAAGCGAATCCCGCCGAAAACGGGCATCGTCGAACAAAGGCGCTCGAACAACGCACAATCCAGCAATGCCATCTCACAGAAAAAGAAATTTGCGCCCCAAAGGAAGCCAGTACGCAAAATACTGGTGATTCCCCTGGGTGACGCACTTCCCAAAGCTGCGATTCGAGAGGCCGCCTTGGGCCTCGAAGCGATCTATGGATTGCATGCCAAGGTGACCAACAGACGCCCGCTCCCTGACGAGGCCTACTTTCCACCGAGGAAACGATACCGAGCCGACCGAATCTTGGCCTTCCTGGCCCACCTAGACATCCCGAAGAGCGAGTCTGCGTTGAAACTCCTGGCCATCACGGCAGTCGACATTTCCACCACCAAGGGTCGCTACAAGGACTGGGGAATCATGGGCCTTGGTGAGTTGGGCGGCCGCTACGCCGTGGTGTCCATGTTTCGCTGTCGTCGAGCTTCTCGATCGGCTGCCCAGGCAAGGCATCGATTCGCCAAAACAGTGGCCCATGAAATCGGACACACGCTGGGCCTTCGTCACTGCCCGAACAGAGGCTGCATCATGGAAGATGCGCGAGGCACCAACGAGACATCGGATCGAGAATACAGTCTCTGTGCTGCATGCCGCGCCAAGCTGAAAACAATGGGTTTCGGCCCTCTGCCAGTTCGAGCCCCTCCCTGGCCCAGACCGACGAGGCGATAGCTCATGCAGCGGGCCCCCTGGTGGGCCGCCCGATTCCGTAGTAGGCAAAGCCCAGTTCCGCCAAGATTTCCGGGTCCCAGATGTTTCTTCCGTCGAAGACCACCTTCTCCTTCATCAGAGCCCCGACGCGCCGAAAATCCGGCCGGCGAAACTCGGGCCATTCCGTGCACAAAAGCAGGCCGGAGGCGCCCTCGGTCGCTTCATACGGATCAGCGAGGATTTCGAAGCCTTCGGCAGCCCCGAAAGCCCGAGTGAAGGTCTCGCGAGCCACGGGATCGAAGGCCCGGACCTTGGCGCCTGCATCAAGAAGGGCTCGGACCACGGTCAAGGCCGGAGCCTCGCGCACGTCGTCGGTCTTGGGCTTGAATGCCAGCCCCCAAACCGCAAAGGTTCGCCCGGCGATGTCTCCATTGAAATGCGCCAACGCCTTGTCCACGAGGATTCGCTTCTGCGTGGCGTTGACATGGTGGGTGGCGCTGACGAGATCCAGACTCAGGCCCAATTCACGGCCCATGTGGATGAGCGCCGAGACGTCCTTGGGAAAGCAGCTCCCACCGTATCCCACACCGGGAAACAGAAATTTCGGCCCGATGCGAGGATCCGCCCCCATGCCCCGGCGCACCAATTCTACGTCGGCGCCGAACTGGTCACAGAGCCGCGATATTTCATTGATAAAGGAAATGCGCGTGGCCAAAAACGCATTCGACGCATACTTGGTCAGTTCTGCGGACCTGCGGTCCATCAAGTGGATCCGATCGTTGGTTCGAACGAATGGCTCATAGAGATAGCGCAGGGTACGCGCCGCCCGCTCATCCGATGTGCCCAAAATCACCCGGTCCGGCTTCATGAAATCCGCAACCGCGTCTCCTTCCTTGAGAAACTCGGGGTTGGATGCCACGGTGAAATCCTGATCCGTCTCACTGCGGATGATCTCGGTGATTCGGTCCGACGTGCCCACGGGCACTGTGCTCTTGATCACCACGATGGTAAACCCCTCGATCCCCTTGGCCACCATCCTGGCGGCTCCCTCCATCTGGCTCAGATCCGAGCTTCCGTCTTCTGCCATGGGAGTGCCCACAGCCAAGAAGACCACTTCCGAAGCGGCGGCGGCCTGTGCCACATCCGTGGTGAACGAAAGGCGTCCCTCTGCAGAATTTCTCCGAACCAGCGGTTCCAATCCTGGTTCATAAATCGGAATCTCACCCTGTTCGAGCTTGCGGATCTTCTTTTCGTCGATATCGGCGCAAATCACCGTGTTGCCGAACTCGGCGAACCCGGCTCCCGCCACCAGACCGACATACCCGGTTCCAACCACACAAATCTTCATGACGATGCTCCTCGATGCTGTGCCGTGACACGACCGGACCGCATTTTCGTCGATCCACCGGCAGAGCGGTAGCACAAATCCTCGCCGGCGCCAACCTCTGCACATCGAGCCGCGTTGACATCGAAGCGCCTGGGGCGTATCACAGCAATCGAGGCTCAAGTCGGCCAGGCAGCGTGGTCGGCAGTGCTCGAAGGACCCCGGGGCCCACGAAAATGGAGGTGGACGTGACCCAACTCGAACATCCACAACAACAATCTTCTCCGAGTCTTCCCTGGAAGATTGGCAGGGCCGCGGCCATGCTGGCACTCTGGCTCCCAACCATGGGCTGCAAGGATTCGAAACCATATCCTACGGCCAAGGCACCCGCCACGCTCAAAGGACTCGATGGCGGACGAGGACAGGCAGGAGACCGCGACGAAGACGACGAAGACCGCGACGAACCCCGACGGAAAGCCCAGCCCTCGTGGAGAAAGCCGTCCAGGGGCCGTGTCGACACGATCAACGGCCACCCGAAGGGACCCAAGGCCGGGGCGTTCAACGCCGTGGTGCGCTCGGCATACGCCAAGGCCAACGCCTGCTTCGCCGCCCGAATCAAGGCCTTGGGGAAAGGGCCCTTGACCATGAACGTACGCATCACCGTGGGCAACGACGGCAAGGTCCGCTTGGCACGAATCATCGACGGTGTCAAAGATCAGCAGGTGCGCGCCTGCGTGCTGGGCGTTTTTCGGGCACTCGAGTTCCCGGCCTACGAAGGACCTGAAGTCTCCCAAGTCGTGCCTCTCACGGTGGTCGCCGCCCAATGAGCGCACCAAACGAGATCACAGGGTCTGTCCGGCCGTTTTTGGCCGAGACAGCCAAGTCAATCAAAGAATGATGCGCCGGTCACGCAATCAGATCCTGGTCACGATATCGATCCTCCTCGGCTTGGGGGCCCTGTCCGCTGCAGGATGGTGGATCGAGGATCGATCCACCCTGGTCTCGGGCGTCCAAGTTTGGGGAGAGCAGGTGGGCGGCAAACACCGGGCAGAGGTCCTCGCCCGACTCGAAAAACGAGCCTTGGCATGGAAGAAAAGAACCATCCAACTCAGTGCCGGAGACAAAACCTGGAAGGCCACCAGAGAGGAACTGGGACTGACCCTGGACAGCAAGCGCATGGTATCCCTGGCCCAGAGCCTGGGCAACCAAGGCTCTTGGTGGCAACGCATCGTTGAACGCATCCAGGCCCGCCGACGGGGGATCCTGGTCCGTCCTTTGATCCGGGCCGACAGCAGCCGTCTGCTCGGCAAGCTCGGTGAGATCAAAGAGGCCCTGGACCGGCCGGCCAAGGAGACCCGTTTCGACTTCCGCCGAAAATCCGTGATCCCGGGCCGACAGGGTTTGTCCCTCGATAGGTATCGATCTGCGGCCGATATCTTGGATGCCGCCATGCAGGGCCAGACCAGAGTGGTCCTCTCCATCCATCGAACGGGACGACAGCCCAGTGGCAAGGTGGACATTTCCACGATCATGGGCTGGTACGAGACTCCCTTCAAATTCAAAGGAAAATGGAGACACAGAGCGCACAATCTGAAAGTCGCCGCGAGAAAACTCAATGGGCATATCATCTGGCCGGGACAAGTGTTCTCGTTCAACGAAACCGTGGGACCGAGAACAGCCAAGGAAGGTTACCGGGTGGCGCCGGTGATCTCGCGAGGAGAGATGGTCGACGGCATGGCTGGTGGCGCCTGTCAGATTTCATCGACCCTCTACGCCGCGGCATTTTTCGCAGGGCTCGACTTCGTGGAGGCCGATGTGCACAGCCAACCTTCCCACTATATCGAGCTGGGGTTGGACGCCACGGTGGTCTGGCCAGACAAGGACCTGAAACTCAAAAACCCCTATCCGTTCCCTGTGGTCCTCCACTACGAGGTCGCTTTCGGCCGGGTGCGCACAGAGATTTTGGGCCCCCAAAGGCCTTACCACACGATCGCTTTCGAGCGTCGCATCGTCAGGTCCAGGCCATACCGGGAGGTGACCAGGCAGGACCCGACCATGCCCCAGGGAACCAGACATATCGAGCAAAGAGGGGAATTCGGCTACACCGTCCGCAGAAGGCGCGTGTTCTTCGACGACCAGGGTATTGAGGTCAAGGCCCAGTACTGGACCGTGACCTATCCCCCAACGACCTTGATCGTCAAGGTGGGCACCAAACCACCCGACGATCCAACGCTGCCCATCGAGGAACTCAAGCCGATCCCTCCAAAACCCATGCCGAAACGGTTCGTGCGCATTCTGCAATAATCCGTCCCGAACCACGGAGGAAACCGGCCATGGCCAAAAAGGAAGCCGTCATCACCTACTATCGCGAAGCGCTGCCCAACGCTGCGTGGAACGAACAGACAGGGGAACTGGAAGCCACCTGTCCCTGGTGCAAAGGAGAAGATAAAGGCCGACTCCTGGTGGACCTGGACCCATCCAGTGTGTTCTTCGGGCTGTTTCGCTGCACGAGACATTGCAGCCACGGAGGCTATGCCTTAGAGTTTGCCAAGCGCATGAAACTGGACCCGGCACGAGTTCCGGGCTACGACCCCGACCGCAGCCCTTCGTACAAACCGCCTGCCTTCCCTTTTACCAACAAAAACGGTGAAATGCATCGCCTCGAACGCATGTGCACCGAGCCGATGCAGGCACCGTTTCTCCAGGTGGGAATCGCCACCACCGTCATGAACCTCATGCACGTGGGATACAACGGCAGACTCTATGTCTATCCTTACCTCCAGGAAGACGGCAACTGCCACTCCCTCAGGGCGGTCCCTTTCGCCGGCAAGTTCGACCAGCCTCTCTGGCAGGGAGAAGAGCGATTCACCCAGCCACCACACAACCTGTTCAACACACCGGACATCGCCAGGGCCGACGGCGGCGCAGTGATCGTCACCGTGGGGGAACGCAACGCCCTGGCAGCCAAACAGGCCGGACTGAACGTGGTGGCCATCCCCACCTACCAGGACGCGGCCTGCATCACGCCGGAACGACTCGAATTCGTCGACCAGGTCGTCATCGCCATGAACAACGACCCGGAAGGCCGGGACCTGGCGCTCCAGATTGCACTCGGATTGGGGTTCAAGGCACGCATCGTTCGTTGGCCCACCGAGCGCAAACGCGGATTCGGCCTTTTCGAGCTCATGGCAGAAGCACCAGAGTCCTTCGACGAGACGATCCGCCGTATCGTGGGCGAATCAGAGCCCATGTCCCCCCTGCCCTCTGCGAAACGAGAGTTTCACTTCTTTACCGAGCAGGTCGATTCGCACCGTGGCCGGGAACTGCTCGGTCTGAAAACCTGTTTCGACTCGCTCAATCGCGCCCTCGACGGACTGCGAGGATTGAACGTCCTGGGAGCCCAACCCAAGGCGGGAAAATCTACCTTTTTCATGCAGGTGGCATCCAGCCTTGCAGAGGAAGAACGGGTTCCTGTCATTTACTACGATTTCGAAAACGGTCGGCAAAAGGTCTACACCAGGATCCTCACCAGGATGTCACGCCTGTCCGAACGCCGCATCCTGGCCACGGATCTCACCGAAGAAGAGCAGCAGCGCTACGAGCAGACCCTGAGCCGGTTTTACACCATGCTGGAACGCTTCAAGGTGGTCACGGATCGCAAAATCAGTCCCGACCTCATGATGCGCCAAATCGACTTCCTCCGACACCAGACCGGAGCGGAAGACATCTTGCTCGTGGTAGACAGCCTGCACAAACTGCCCTTTGGCAAAGTCTCGGAACGCCGGACTGGGATCGATGCCTGGCTTCGCACCATGGAAGCGATCCGAGACGAACAGCGCATCACCTTCCTGGTGATTTCAGAGCTGGGCCGTGCCAAACAAGGCGGCTACGACAGGGCGCCGGACCTGGCTTCCTTCAAAGAAACCGGTGACATCGAGTACACGGCCGACAACGCCCTCATCATGACCATGGCGGCAGACCAGGGCGCCGTCGCAGGCCCGACACAAGTGGACGCCGCCCACCGTCTCGTGGATCTCTGGCTCGTGGCGAGCCGAGAGATGAGCCCGGGCAAGGTGGGCCGATTCCGCGTGGACTACCCATATTGGGGATTCGTGGAAACAAACCAGTCCTGACTCCAGGGGCACTTTTCCCTTCACCCAAAGACTTGGGGACGTTAGACTGTGATCCGCCGAGGCGAAACCATCAACCGACGACGCGGCCGTGATTCGCGCGGCGTCTGCACAGCACCGGGGTCATCATCGTGGAAGATCGCAGGGCTGACAAGCGAACCGCCATAGCGCTCAAGGTCAAGCTCAAGTATCCAGACCTGGATGCGTTCGTGGAGCGATATTCGAAAAACATCTCCAAGAGTGGGATCTTCATCACCAGCAAAAAGCCGAAACCCGAAGGCACCACCATCAAGTTCGAACTGCTGCTCGCCGATGGAAGCAAGGCCCTCCGGGGAGTCGGCCGGGTCAAATGGGTCAAGCCCTACGACCCAGACGCACCGAAGAAACCCCACGGCATGGGCATTCGATTCACCAAACTCGACAAGGAGAGCAAGGAAATCGTCGAGCGGATGATCGAAGCAAAGGAAGCAGCCAAGGCCCGCAAAGGGGCGCCCAAATCCGAAAACAAACGCCACGACGAAAAAAAACGAGCCAGCGGGGCCCAAGACATCCCGAAAGACCAGGCAAGCGCAGTTTCCGAGCCGGGCGAACCGGCCGGGCCCCAGCCCGAACCGCAGGACCAGGTCTCGCCCGAACAGGCCGAACCGCAAGACCAAGACCAGGCCCAGCCCGAACCGCACGACCAAAACCAGGCCCAGCCCGAACAGCAGGACCAA
>CAZIJS010000023.1:0-3745 GCA_964539505.1 uncultured Myxococcales bacterium | reverse complement strand
GGCCCAGCCCGAACCGCACGACCAAAACCAGGCCCAGCCCGAACAGCAGGACCAAAACCAGGCCCAGCCCGAACCGCACGACCAAAACCAGGCCCAGCCCGAACAACCCGAACCGCACGACCAAAACCAGGCCCAGCCCGAACAGCAGGACCAACGGGAAGGTCTGAAACAGCCTGTCGAAATCGAAGAAACCACATCTTCGGACCAATCGGCGGACGGCACAGCCGAACAAACGTCATCCATCGACGAATTGGATGCACTGCTCGGTGACAGACAAGACGACCTGGTGGCCTCGGCACTTCGAACGATCAAACGCTCGAACATCCTCGACGACGAGGATCTCGAGGCCTTGCTTTCCGAGCCCCCTGGGCGGGAGACAAAAACCGCGACGTCTCAGGGTGACATCACCCCAGGAGAAGAAGACGAACAGGGACAACACACGAACGAAATCGAGCCCGAACCAGAGCAAGCTACCAACGACATCAAGGCCGAAGTCATAGAGCCTCCCCTCGGTGAGGATCTCGACGCCCCCACGGCAGGTCTTCAGAAAGATGCAGACTCTGATGCCTGGATGGATTCCGACAACAAAAGCGATGACTGGCCTGATGTCACCTTGCCGAACCAACGACCACCAGACAAGGAGTCTGTGGAAAGCGACGCTGGGCCGCAAGACCCGCTCGAATCGACGGAACCCCTCGATATTTCTCAAGACATCGTTCGGGAAGGCGAGACGGAAACCTTGGATGAGAGCCCTTCGAACTGGCCACCAGAGAACACCGCGCCGACGGGACCAGTCGCAGAAGAAGTCGTTGATCGACTCAACTCAGACGAACTCGTGGTGCTCGACGACGTCGATGGACTCGAAGAGTTGATCGTGGATGAATCACCTCTCGACGTGGTCGAGGAAGACTACCGGGGCGAACCCATCATTCCCAAGCCGCCGACACCGCCACCATTGCGTGATGAAGGTGGATTGAACGAATTCGAGGAGCTGTCCCGGGAACACACCGGGCGCGTCCTGGAACCACCCGCCGTCGCCCAGCTCGGAACCGAATCATCTCCCGGCATCGCAGAGCCTGGTCTCGGACCCGATGACCGGGCCGTGGAATCCGATCTGAGCATGGCGTTCGAAAATATCCGCACCGATGTACGCGCCATGTCAGGAGAATCCATCCAGTCCGAGGATGAGGCAGAAAATGAAGAAGAAGAGGAACACCCTGAACCAGCATCCCTGGACGAGCAGGCAGAGCTCATAGATACGAAGGACGAATCAGACAGCCATTCTCAATCTTCGACTGTTGGATTCGTGTGGGAACTCGGAGACCTTCCGCAGGTGGAACGCAAAGTCGATGTGCCCCAGTTCGATTTCGACTGGGACGCCAAGACCAACCCCAACGCGGGGGAACCGAAATCGGATCATGGCCAACAGCCAGTCGCCGAAATGGGTGGCAGCGAAGCTTTGTCGCCCCCGGCCGGCGAAAGCAACCAGGACCCTCCGGCCAGAGACGAAACACAGGTGCCCCAAGATAAAGTCGAAACGAAAACTTCCGCCAATCTAAATGATCTCGATGAAGATTCAGCCACCGGAAAACCGGCCAACAAGAAGAAAAAGAAAGGCCTTTTCAAACGCATTTTCCGAAAGTAACATAGGCCGGTTGCATCGCAGGTCTGAAAAAAACATCAAGACGCATCCAAGGAGCGTGTCTTTCGATCCATGGTTCAAAAGCCTTTCACCGATGAGCCCGTCAAGATTCTCGTGGTGGATGACGACAAGGTCATCCGGGACGTGCTCACTGATTTCCTGAGCACAGAAGGATACCTCGTTCGGGCTGTGGACAACGGTCTCAAGGCAGTGGAAGAACTGAGGCAGACACCCTATGACATGGTGATCTCAGACCTCAAGATGCCGGTCATGGGAGGCCTGGAACTCCTCGAGGAAATCCGACGACACGACATCAGGGTCGTATCAGTCATCATGACCGGGTATGGAACCGTGGAATCCGCCATTCAGGCCATGAAGCGCGGGGCATACGACTACATTCTCAAGCCGTTCCAGTTTGACGAGATGGTCCATATCATTCGCAGGGGGCTGGAACGACAGCGTCTCGAGATCGAAAACATCCAACTCAAAGAAGCTGTCGGCCTGTATCGTATTTCGCTTGCCATGGCGGAGAGCACCGATCTCGACGAGGTGTTGGAATTGATCGTGTCTGCATCCCTCAAGGAGTCCGACGCAGATCTGGTCAAACTCTTCCTGTATGAACAGGAAGAAAATCGACTCGTGGAGAAACGAAAACTCGCACGCCATGAACTGCCCGAGGCCCTCGACTCTGGCCGCATCAATCTCGAAGAACTCTTACACTTTTTCGAAGACGGACTGCCGGTACGGGCACACGGAGTAGCGTCGTATGCGTATTTCGAGCGGCTTCCCAACGATATGCCGCTGGTGTCTTTTTGCAGTGTCCCGTTACGTATCAGAGAGCGTCTCGTTGGAGTCCTGGCAGCCTATAGCTTCACGAGAGGACGCCGATTCACCGAAGGACACAGAAAACTCCTGCACGTCCTGGGCAGCCGGGCGGCGGTGGCCATAGAAATGGCCCGACTCGTGACCCATCTTCGGGATGCCAACGAACGACTCAGAGAGGCGAACCGGAATCTCCAGGAGAACTTTTTGCGCACCATTCAGGGCTTCGCAAAGGCCCTGGAGGAAAACGACAAATACACCAGGGGTCATTCCGAACGGGTGGCTGTCTATGCGCGGCTCATCGCCGAAGGTCTCGGACAAACGGAAGAACAGGTAGAGCTGGCCTATCAGGCCGGTTTGATGCACGATATCGGAAAAATCGGGATTGCCTATGAAAAGCTCAACAAGCCGGGCAAGCTCACGACTGAAGAGGTGGCCATGTTTCGGCGCCACCCCTCCATCGGAAAACGCATCCTGGAAGGTATCCCCTTCATGAAAGCGCTGATTCCCGGCGTGGAGTCACACCACGAGCATTACGACGGAACCGGGTACCCGGGACACCTCTCAGGAAAGGACATTCCCTTGCTGGGACGCATCATCGCAGTGGGAGACACGTATGACGCCATGACTTCCGACAGGGCGTATCGAAAGGCATTGCCTCACGAGGTGGCCCGTGACGAATTGATTCGTTGCTCGGGCACCCAGTTCGATCCAGACATCGTGGAAGTGTTTCTCCGGAAAATCGAAATCTACCGCGACGACCTGGGTCTGGCACGAGGAGACGCCATCGCGTCCGAGACGATTTCTCCCACCAACAAGAACTAGAAATCAAGCACAGGATACCCCATGACGGACGGATCGAGCAGCAACTACACCATCGTCAGTATCGAAAACGAACTCCGCAGTTCGTTCATCGATTATGCCATGAGCGTCATCGTGGCCAGGGCGCTCCCGGATGCAAGAGACGGTCTCAAGCCGGTGCACAGACGCATCCTCTACACCATGTACCGGCTGCGAAACCTCTGGAACCAACCCTATATCAAGTCGGCCCGCGTCGTGGGAGACACCATGGGAAAACTGCACCCCCATGGCGATTCTGCCATTTACGACGCCCTGGTGCGCATGGCGCAGGACTTTTCCCTGCGTTTGCCGCTGATCGACGGGCAGGGCAATTTTGGCTCTATTGACAATGATCCAGCCGCCGCCATGCGCTATACTGAATGCCGCTTGCAAAAGGTGGCGGGCTTTTTGCTGGAAGATATCCACAAGGACACGGTGGAT
>CAZIJS010000022.1:11693-34307 GCA_964539505.1 uncultured Myxococcales bacterium | reverse complement strand
AACGATGAAGACTGCAATTCTTGTTGGTACGACTGCGGGCTCTGCAACGAGTGCGGGGATGGGCTCTGCTGGGTCACAGAGACCTGCAGCACCTGCCCGCAGGATTGTGGTGTCTGTCCGGACCGATGCGGCGACGGGCAATGTGGTCCCACCGAGTCTTGTTGGCGCTGCGCCCAGGATTGTGGCTCATGCGAGGACCACTGTGGTGACGGTGTCTGCGGTCCCACGGCAGATTGCCGCCATTGTCGATGGGACTGTGGCCCTTGCCCGGATTGCGGGGATGGGACCTGTGGAGCCGACGAAGACTGTCATTCCTGTCCCAGGGATTGTGGCACCTGCGACCCGGAATGCGGCGATGGGTACTGCCAATGGGGAGAGACCTGCCAGACCTGCTCGGAGGACTGCGGGACATGCGGTGACGTTTGCGGTGACGGGGTCTGCGGTCCCACCGAAGCCTGTTGGCGATGCGAACAGGACTGCGGTCCCTGTGAGGATGTCTGTGGTGATGGGGTCTGCGGTCCCACCGAGGACTGTCGTTCCTGTATGTGGGACTGTGGCATGTGTCGGGCCGAATGTGGTGACGGAGAATGCCAGCCCCCCGAGAGTTGCAGCACTTGCCTGGCTGATTGTGGGACATGTCCCTGGTGCGGGGACGGAAACTGCTTTTTCGAAAACTGTGCAAACTGTCCGGCCGACTGTGGCCAATGTGCACAGGTCTGCGGCGACGGCGTCTGTGGATGGACGGAGACTTGTGAGGATTGTCCTGCGGATTGCGGGACCTGTCACGATGAGTGCGGGGACGGGCGCTGTGGTCCTTCAGAGAGTTGCCGCAACTGTTCGGTGGACTGCGGAGTCTGTCCCGACACCTGCGGGGACGGACATTGTGGACTGACCGAAAGCTGTGCCTCCTGCAGCAGGGACTGCTGTTGACGGTCCAGGCTCCGTCAGCGTGACATGGGGTCGAGGGCCCGTTGAAAGGCATCTCCCAGCAGGTTGAATCCAAGAACCACCACCGCAATGGCGGTGCCCGCAGTGAGCGCCATTCTATGGGTCACCCAGAGATAGGACGTGCCCTGCCCCAGCAACGATCCCCATGAATAGTGATGGGCCGGACCCAGGCCCAGGAAGCTGAGGCTGGCCTCGGTGAGCACCACGCCGGCGAAGGCAAAGGAGGCCTGGATGGTCATGGGGGCCAGGAGTTGGGGGATGATGTGGCGGAGAAGAATGCGTCCGTCCCCGGCGCCGTAAGCCTTTGCCGCGAGCACGAAGGGCTGGTGCTTGACTGCCAGGGCCTGGCCCCTGGCCACCCGGGCGAATCCCACCCATCCATTCAGGCAGAGCGCGAAGATGAGATATCCGGTGGTGGGTTTGGCCACCAGCGCCACCACAGCCAGGTTGAGGAGGATGCCTGGAAAGGCGAGCAGGAGGTCTACCACCCGCATGACCGCCTCGTCCACCCAGCCGCCCAGATAGCCGGCCGCCGATCCGATGAAGAGTCCCAGGGTGAAACTGACGGTCACGGTGAGGCCTGCGATGATGAGCGCCAGCCTTGCACCGTGGAGCAGTTCGGACAAAAGATCGCAGCCGTTTTCGTCCGTGCCCAGCCAATGGGCCGCCGAAGGCCCCTGGAGGGACTGTTTCAGGGCCTGGGCCGTGGGGTCGTAGGGTGCCAGGGAAGGACCCAGCAGGGCGGCAACCAGGAACAGGCCCACGAGTGCCAGGCCCACGGCTCCTGCAGGATGGGCGGCCAGGTTCCGAAAGAGCCCTGCGATCCTGTTTTCCGACCCGGACGGGATGGACATCGTGCCACGTTTCACGATCGCCTCCCCGCCGCGAGCTTGATGCGCGGATCGGCCAGTCCGTAGGCCAGGTCGGTGAGCGTGTTGACCAGGACATAGGCCGCGGCAATGACCAGCACGCAGCCCTGGACCACGGGGTAGTCCCTGGTGGAGATGCCTTCCAGGAGCAAGGTGCCGATGCCGGGCCTGGCAAACACCTTCTCGGTGACGATGGCGCCGCTGAGCAGGGAGCCGAACTGGAGTCCCACCACGGTGATCACGGGGATGAGTGCATTCGACAGGGCGTGTCTGATGAGGAGCCTGCCCGGAGGCACTCCCTTGGCCCTTGCGGTCCGGATGTAGTCTTGGCCCAGGACTTCCACCATGGACGACCTGGTCATGCGAGAGAGCATGGCCATCATGGCAGTCCCCAGGGTGATGGATGGGAGCACCAAGGCCGGCAGGGATGCCGGGTCCGCGGGAGCCGGTCCGGGAAACCATTGAAGGTCTAGGTAAAAGACGAGCAAGAGCAGCGGCCCGAGATACATGTTGGGAATGGAGATGCCCAGCAGGGAAACACCCGATGCCATGAGGTCCATCGGGCCGCCGGCCTTGACCGCGGCCAAGATCCCAAGGGGCAGGGCCAACAAGAGGGCCACGATCATGGAGGCGGCAGCCAACTCCAAGGTGTAGGGAAAGACCTCGGCGATGAGTGACGATACGCTGCGGTTGGGATAGCGAAACGAGCGACCCAGGGACCCGTTGCCGATGTTTCTGAAGGAACGCAGGAGCTGGGCCGAGATGGACTCGTCGAGGTGGAGGGCCCTGCGCATCCTGGTGCGTTCCACCGCCGGGGCGGTTTCCCCGAGCAGGGCGTCGACGGGATCACCTGGCACCAGGTGGAGCATGAGGAAGACCAGGAGGCTGACCCCCAGCAGGACGGTCAGGCCGCTTGCCGTGCGAAAGAGCAGGAAGCGAAAGGTCTGGTTCATGGATGCTGCGTCGGGTCTTTTCTGACCTGCGGTCTACGGGGCATCAATCTGCCGGGCTACAGAAGCCACGTTCCTTGTGGCTGTACGGCTCATCTGATTTCGGGACCAGTTCGGCTCCCGCTGTTCCGGTTTTTCGGCAGACATAGCCGCCGCGGCAGTCGTCGTTGTTCGAGCATTTCTTCATGCAGTAGCGCCGTTCGGTCTGCCTCCTGGCACAGAGGCCGATGCCCAGACAGACCTCGTCTGGGGCACAGTCGTCTGTGGCAGGACCTGGTTCGCAGCGCGCATTGCAGCCAGGGTCGGATGCAGGGTCGCAGTTCTCACAAGCCCTGCTGTCGGAGCCGGGATCGCAGGAGGCATTGCAATCGGTCCCGTTGCAGGATCCACAGAGGATGTCTTCCGTGTCGGGGTTGCAGGGTCTCGTCAGGAAAGCCGTAGGGAAAAAGCCCACGCAGATGGCTTCGTCCGGGCAGGATCCGCCCTCACAGCCCGGTATCGTGCAGTAGCCGCCGGGTGACGAGAGATCGCACATGCGGGTGCCGTCGTCGGCACAGTCTACGTTTTGGGAGCAGGAGTCGCCGATCTTGGGGCTGCATCCGCCTGTGGCGCCCGCTGCGAGTGCGACTGCCGCTGCAATTGTCCAAAGTGCTCTTTTCATGGCAGGGCGCATCATAGCCGCGCATGTCTGGATGGGCAAGGACTCTCGCGACGGGATCGACGAGGCCGAAGTGCCGAAGTGACGAACGCCTTCTATTCGCTCCACAGGCCCAGCAATCCCAGGGGAATGATCTCGCCTGCGACAGTCACCACGAAGCCATAGGCATCTCCGTTCTGGCATCCTTTATGGTGTGCTCTCATTTTGGACATCTCAGTCACGGGAAGACAAAATCGGGCGATCCACCAGGTTGTCGGCTCCCACCAAGTGTTCCTGGAACACTTCGGACAGACCGGGAACGGTCTGGACACGCATGTCCGTGTCGTGGCTTGGATCGTCGTCGTTTTGCCAGGTTTCGTTCCACCAGGAAAAACCTCGGACCTGCGGCCATTGGTTGGAGAGAAGACCGGTCAGGGCGGCATCGGCCCAGCTTGCCGCCGTGCCCAGCGGGTTTGCCCCCGTGACGCCGAACTCGAAAACAAAGATGGGTTTCGTGGGAGCCATGGCGACGAGACGAGGCATCGCCGCATCCATGCCGTCGGCAAAGTCGTCCCAGTAGTCGTCGAGCGGTGTCTGAGGGCCATAGACGGACAGGCCGATCCAGTCCACGACATCGTCTCCCGGATAATAGTTTTCGAACCGGTTCCAGTCCTGGTTTGGCGAATCGTCCCAATTGACGTGGAAGACCCAGGTGAGGTTGTGGGCGCCTCCTTCCTCGATGGTTTCCACGATGTGTCGGTAGGTTGCCTGGAAATTTCCCGGTCCATTGTCCGGGCCGCCGTTCCAGCGTCCGTTCCAGGAAAACCAGTCCCCGTTCATCTCCGTGCCCCATTCCACGAGCAGCGGCGTGCCGAAATCTGCGGCTGCTTCCCCCCATGCGCGCAGGTCCGCATCGAACGAGCCGGAGAGGATGGCATCGATGCTGTAGAGGGGATCGGGGCCGGTCACTTCATCGACATCGCTTCGGAGCATGAGTCGGATGAAGGGGATGGCGCCATGGTCTCGAATCCAGGTGACGGTGGCCAGGGGAAATCGTCGCCCGTGGAACCAGTTGTGCGAAAAATAGACCCAGGCCACCTTTCGGCCCGCTGCTTCTTCGTAGGTCAGGACGTCATTTAGAGTGATGTCGTCCTCCCAACCGCTGATTCCGCCGGGGTAAACGCCGTGGTAGTATTGTCCCGGCGGCGGGACATCGACAACCAGCGAAGCATTACCTCCGTCTCGCTGACCTCCGTCCTGTGCGGGCGTTTCTGCATCGTCGACAACGGTTGCATCCCGGCCGCTCGCATCACCGCCGGCATCACGGGACGGAATGCAGCGACCCGTGTCTTGATCGCAGACCCACCCAGCGGGGCAGTCGTCTGATTCGTCGCAGTGAACGCTTGTGTCCCTGTGGCATCCAGGCAGGAAGACGGCGACCCAGACGGTCGTCGATGCTGCCAGTTTGAGATATGTTTTTTTCATGGTCACGCGACTCCATGCGTAAAACAGTTACTTGTGTCGGCGCAGCAGTCCTTGGATGCCCAACAGGGCCAGCAACAGGAACCAGACGCTTGGGACACCATGCGCCGTGCTGCGGCAGCCACATCCGCTTTTCGATTCTCCTTGGTTCGAGGGGACCTGGCCGTCGGTCTGTTCTCCTCCATCGAGTCGGGCGGCGGCATCCAGAATGGGGCCTGCGTCGATGACGTCGTGATCTCCGCCGGAAGAAGAACAGGGGGCGTCTTGCCACTGTCCCTCTCTCCAAACCATTTTCCAAGTCCCGCCCCGAGACTGTGATCCATGTCTTCGTCGGTGGCGTTGACGAGTTCGATGCGCAGGATGCGCGATCCGGCGATGCCCGAAACGGATTCGTGGACCAAAAAGAGCTTTTCCGGATCCGGCTCCGCCGAGTTGTTCCAGTAGGTCCCGTAGTCGGTGGCGTCCCGTGCTTCGAAGTCGTGGCAAAACACCCATTCAGGGTGCGAGGGCCAGTCATCGTCGCATTCTGCGGCCAAGGCGGCGTGCATCGGGATGCCGGACAGGACGGAGAGGAGCACGACAGGCAGCAGACAGGCGGGCAGTGGTTGCCGCGAACGTCTTTCCCTTCGAACATGGTCTCGGCGAGAACATGCTCTGTTCGCAGCATTGGTCTGCAGAGCTTCGTTGTTTTCTCGTCGTATCATGATGCTGTCCTCCCTGTTGCGCCGTCCTCGTCTGCGCTATTGTATTTTTGTTCACAGTATCGACTATGATGGAAAGAGTTTCGAGAAGAAAATCCGATCCTTCTGGGTTGCCCAGGGAGATGCGCATTCGTTTTGCGGGCAGGACAAACACAGAGCCGAATTTCCGGACAAGAGACATCCGGACGGCTTGCCCATGACACTTTGTGATGGCAAACTGCTTCGGGCTGGCTGGAGGGCTGTTTCTATCGGAGACATTTGGGACCAGGGCCTGCCAAGACAAGGAGATTGAGGGAGCATGGAACTATTTCGTCGCATGACCGCGAAGCTGGTGCCGCCGCTCGGGGCCAGGTCGAGGGTGGGGGTGCATGGGCGGGCAACCTATCCGTTGGATTTCGTGGATCACCGGGAAATGGATCCGGGATACCAGGGGCCGGTCTTCATTTGGGACATCGACAAGACGTATCTGGATACGCATTTTTCCTCGGTCAAGGGTATGGCAAGGATTCCCTTCGAATTGGCCGTGGACAAGCATCCGATTGTCGGGATGCCCGAGGTGCTCAGGGGATTGCGCCACGGCGGGGGCAAAGACTACGCCGGTCATCCTCTCTACTTCGTCACTGCCAGTCCACCTCAGGTGCGGCCGGCGGTGGAGCGACGCATGCTCCTTGACGGGATCGAGTACGACGGGATTCTCTGCAAGGACTGGCTTCGGACCCTGGCGCAGGGTCGTCCCGGCCGTCTCGTCGAGCAGGTGGGGTTCAAGCTCTGTGCTCTGCTGTCGGCGAAGGGAGGCAGGCCCTTGTCGCATGAATATCTTTTTGGCGACGACGTGGAGGCCGATGCCCAGGCATACACCATTTATGCCGACCTGATTTCCGGCAGACTCAGGGGCGGCGATGTGGACGAGGTTCTTTCCAAGGCGGGCGTGGCACGCGACGATCGCAGGATCATCCATTCGCTGTTGGACGGCATCCCTCTTCCCGCCGGCCCGGTGGAGGCGGTTTTCATCTATCTGGCACAGCGAACCGATCCATCCGAGTTTCACCGATACGGCCCCCTCGTTCGGCCGGTCCGATGCGGCTACCAGCTTGCCCTGGCCCTCTTTGACATGGGCCTGGTCCCCGCAAGGACGGTGCGGCAGGTCCGAGGTCTCGTGGAAGACCAGGCAGAAAAACTGGAGAGCGACGCGGTCACCCGTGGGCTGGTGGCCCCGGAACGGCTCGCGGCCCTGGACTGACCTGGGCGAAACAAATCGATCAGAAACGCGAAGGGCTGGCCTTCAGTGTGGGAAGGCAGCAGGCCCCTGCTGACAGGACTGGCGCCTTGGCTGCCTACTCGTTGGTGAAGTGGCCTCGTCTGCGCCACAGCAACCAGAGGCCGAAGAGGAAGAGAGCCATGGGCCATCCGGCATTCGGGGTTTTCGAGGAACTCGTGCGGCAATCACAGCCGCCTCCTCCCCCGTTGCCCGGAGTCCCTGCGTCTGTTCCTCCGTCAATCCCCCCGTCGGCGTTCACGCCGCCGTCTGGTCCGTTTTCCGTGACATGAACCACAGCCAGCGCCGCCGTTTTGTTGCCGGCGCTGTCTTCCACCATGACCTTGGAGACATAGGTGCCCACATCCGAATAGGCTGTTTCCAGGGGCTGATCTCCTGGGACCGGACCCAGGTCGTAGTGTCCGTCGTAGTCCAGGTCCCAGAAGAGCTTCAGATTGGAAACCTGATCTTCGGCATCCGACAGGATGACGGGCAGGGTGACGTTTTGCGCCACGGCCACCTCGGATTCGGAGATGGTGATGGTGGGGGGATCGTCGGCCATGGGGGCTTGTCCATAGAGCGCCGAGTAGATGCGCAGCTTGCCCGCCCCCCAGAGGTCTTCGACGGGCAAGACGCCGTCTGAATGGACCGCCCCGTCCACCAGGGCACCAGCACGGATGGCATCTCGGACTTGCAGGCCCGTCCAGTCGGGATGGGCCTGTTTGATCAGGGCGGCCGCGCCGGCCACGTGCGGGCTGGCTCCCGATGTGCCGCCGAACTCCTCCAACGCGCCGAAGGGCATGGGCACTGTCTCGGAGTAGTCGATGCGTGAGGCAAGGGACAGGGGGTTGTCCGGGGCGGCGATGTCCATCACATCCACACCGTCGATGCGCTTGCCCCGGCAGGAGTATCGTCTGAGCTGCCCCGCCACCTCGCTGCTCCCCTGGTTGAATGGGGGATCGTCTCTGCCCGTGTAGGCAGCGACGCTGATGGCGCTGTCCGCCGTGGCGGGAAACCCGATGAGGTGTTCTTCGCTCACATGTTCGCGGAACCTGGCGCCAAGTCCCCAGCCGCTTTTTTCGTCCATGACGAATCCGTCGATTTCCATGGGGCCGGCGGCTGGAGGATCCGTGACGTCTGAAATGGAGAAAGTCCAGGTGCCCTCGGCAATGGGGACATACTGCTGGCCGGACTGGCCCCAGATGTAGATGTCGAACATTGCCGCGCCGCGGGTGGAAACATCGCGGTAGGCATAGACTGACGTGGTGCCGTCCTGGAGGGTCACTCCTTGAGTTCCCGTCTGGCCAAGATTGATGTCCTCTCCAGTGGGTGCATGCAGCACGAGGGACAGGTCCCTGCTGGAGTCGAGCCAATGAAAGGTGGTGTTGAGGTAGGCAATGCCCCATCCCTGGGGCACGTCCACGTGCAGGTCCGTGGCGTCTGCCGACCCGAGTTGGAAGACGCAGGCCTTTTCGCTCCCGCCCAGATTCCCAGTGGGATTGGCCTGGGCCACCCCGTTGTCTGCAGCGCTGTCCATCATGGCTTCCAGGTTCGTGCCCCCATCCAGGTGGACCCCTGTCCAAATGGCGTATTCGTGGAGCACCACTTGGGCGCCGGACTGGACCATCCAGGCATAGGTCTGGCTCGGTTCGGTGGAGCGGTTGTCGGAGACTCCCAGGAGGAGGTCGGCGTCCGGGGCGATTCCCACAACCCTCGTCAGTCCAGGGACTCCAGCCACCAGGATTCCGGATGCGCCGGTGCCATGGAAATCGTGGGGCATGTCTCCGAGCTGGATGAGATTTTCACCGCGCCGGTATACCGTTCCTTGGTCATTGACGGCAGCGATCTTGCTGGTTTTGAGGGCCACGAGTTTCTCGTTGGGGTCGAGTAGGCCATTGCCGTTCACGTCGTCTGCCAAGAAGAGAGGTTCTCCGTAACTGGGGTCCTGCTCTCCGAAGCCGGCGGCTGCGCCGAAGTCGCGCTCACCGTTGCCGTCCAGGTCTGCATAGAGATAGTCCCACCCTGCTTCGAATGTGCCGTTGTCCGTATTCATCGTGGGGGTGGTGGGATCCCGGATCGTGAAGGATTCGGCATCGATGAGCTTCAGGGTTTCGCCCTGGTCGGCCTGTCCATTGCCGTTTATGTCCACGGCATCCACCCCGGGATCGAAGGCTTCGTTGTCGTTGACGTCGATCCAGGAGAAGTATCCACCGTCGGCACGGAAGAAGAGTGGATGGAAAATGTCGATCCCCGAGTCGATGTCGCCGATGGTCACGCCCGTACCAGTGATGGGCAGACCTGCCTGGTCCAGGCTGCGCCAGACGGAAGGCGCCTGCACCTCTGCGCCTGTCACCCAAAGCGGACTTGGGTGCAGTGGGAGGCGATCTGGTTCGATGCGCTCCACCCAAGACAGGCGCGCGAGTCCATCGAGCCCCTTGGTGGTGACCATGGCCGTGACCACCCGTCCCACCGAGGCTATTTTTCCTTCGATGCGCACGATTCGAATGTCTGCGCTCTCCATGTGCTGCAAGAGGGCCAGGTCGGCTCGGGAACGCAGTCGGATGGTCACGGGAATCCTTGCCTGACGAGACTTGTCTTGGTGCAGACCGCCGAACCGCTTCCAGTCCAGACCCGGCAGCGCCAGGCCCCGAAGCCAGGTCCTTGCGAGGGGATGGACTTTGTGGCCGGAACTGCCCGCCTGGGCCGGATGGGCCGATCCAAGACTCCAGAGTGCCAGGAGAGAAAGGAAGAATCCTTTTTTGTGGAGGGGAATCGACATGATAAAAACCTCACTGAGTCAAAAGACAGGTGCACGTCACTTCGTCGCAATGAGTTTGCCACCAAATGGATGGTCCGTCGATGCGAAAACGGGGCGGAGAACCTTCGGGGGTTCAACGTTCCCTCCTTTTCATACTTCATCGAATTCCTTGGGATGGAGGCACAGCCCGCTGTCGAGTACGGCATCTGGTCTCTGGGTAAATTCCGGTTCCCTTCCCTCAGGCATCGATGATCGAGAGTTCGTAGAGCGGCTCCATCGCGAAGAGGGGGTCTTGGCCGTGCCGGGAAGTCTCTGGGAATCACCCGGTGCCCTCCGGCTGGGCTGGCTCCAGACAGACGAGCAGAGCCTTCGCCTGGGCCTGGATCGCTTGTCCCGTTTTCTGGGAAGGGTTCTGGGAGGGGCTGTTTGAGTCCGGGGCCATGAGTTTTGTGAGCAGAGGATTCGGGCAGCGCTCCGAGTAGACAATCACCTGGGCCTGGATATGATGGCCGCGGTTTCGGCGGATCGAACGGTCCTTGCTGACGGCGGACAGCGTCTCATGTCGGCGACCCTGGCGGGCATGTTCGGCCTGTTGTCGTGAGCGGGGTTTTTACCGCGTCTCCTGCGGTCTGTGGAGGAAAGAGCCATGACTCGTTGCTTGTCCGTCGCTCCTGTCTTTGTCCTTTTCCGGGCGGTTGTCGGCTTATTGGTGTTGGGTCTCGGTCTGGCCGTGGGATCCTGTAGGCCGGCACCATCCTGCTCCACGACGGCCAGGCCATCCGGTCCGCCCACATCCTCGTCCGGTGCCGGGAAGAGCCAGGCTGAGTCTGGGGCGGCGAGACGATTGTCCGGGGAACACGTGTCGCGGTCTGGTGCCTCGAACGGGAGTCGTGCTGCCACAGCCTCAGATATCGCGCGTTACGAGCGGGTGGCCCTTGCCCTCATCCGGGTGCAGGCGCTCATGGATTGGGGAGAGAGGACCAGGGGCGAGCGCACCTTCAGGGCGGAGACATACGCCGGCAGAAACTGGCTTTTTCGAAAAGATGTGGTCGAGTCGCTCAACCTGGCGGTAAGACATCTGGCCGGTCGAGGACAGAAGGCCGGCCGCAAGGCGCTGGAGTTTCTCCGGGAGTTCGTGGCCCAGGAAATCGTGAATCGGGCCACGGCATCATTGGAGGACAGGCGCGGGCGCGTTGAGTCCGGGTTGAAGGTGAAGCTTCCATGGCTGGCGGATGCCGTTTCGTTCAGGAGCCTGGACGGTCTGCTTGCCAGGGAGAAGGATGCCAAGCGCAGGGCGGAGATCGTGGCTGCTCGGTCGAAAGCCGTGGAAGACCATATCAATCCCATTTTGAAAGGCATCTATGAAAAGGCGCATGCCGTTGCGCGGAGCCTTGGGTACCAATCCTATTTCGATCTGTCCCAGCGCGTCAGACGCACCGATGTGGGCCGGCTCATTCGGCAAGGCGCGCAATTCGTGACGCAGACCGACGAGACGAATCGTAAGCTGCTCGATAGGCTGGCCAGGGAAAGTCTCGGAATCGGGCTGGATCGGTTCACCAGAGCGGATCACCTCCGACTCATGCGGGCGCCTCGAACCGAGAAATTTCTGCCTGCAAGACTCATGGTGCCGGCCTTTCGTTTCTTTCTTCGAGGGATCGGGCTGGACCTGAGGACATCTGCAGGTACCAAGATTGTCATCGACGACTCGCCGGCACCCAACAAGCATCCCAGAGCCGCTTGTTTTCCCATCGTGGTGCCTTCGGACGTGCGTGTCAGCGTCAAGCCGGGAGCCGGGCTGGATGCCTGGACCACCATGTTCCACGAGGGAGGCCATGCCCTGCATTATTCCTGGACGAGACAGGCTCGTTTCGAGTTTCGCCAGCTCGGGTCGGCATCGGCAACCGAGGCATTTGCCGAACTCTTCGCCAGGGTCTGGGCGGAGCCTGCCTGGTTGAAGCGCTATCGGAGTTTTCTGCGGCATATGAATCGAAGGCCGCCGAAGGCATCGGATCTTCTATCAGATTTGAGACGCAGGCCCTGGTTCGTGACCGCCGAGGCAGGTGGCATGGTCTTGCCCAGAAGGGCTTTGGTCTGGAAACGTCTGCCCTTGCCTTCCGACAAGGACCTTGCCTCGGTGATACGGCACCGGGTGGCTTGGGAACTCTATCTCTACCGGCGGTATGGCTGGGCCAAGCTGGTCTACGAGTCCCGTCTCCACGGAGCGCCTGCTTCCCTTTACCAGGAGCAGATCCAGGGCCAAACATCGGACCTCAAGTCTTTGTATGGAAAGCTCTTTTCCCGTGCCTATGGCTACGAGCTCACAGAGAGGGATCTTACTTCGTACCTGGCGGACGTAGATCCGTTCTTCTACGCCGCAGACTACGCCAGGGCCTTTCTGGCCGCCGATATCCTGGGAGAGCACCTGCGCCGGAAATTCGGTGACGATTGGTACGACAACAAACTCGTGGGACCCTATCTCAAGACTCTCTGGGAGAAGGGCAACGAATGGACCGCCGAGGAACTCGTCGAGCACCTCGGATACACATTGGACTATCGAGTGACCAGGGCGCGCCTGGCCAGGCTCCTGGCTGCGGCCGATGCCCTCGACGGCACGAAGCCGAGCGCGAGACACAGGGTGCGGGGCGGTGGAAGAGGGCGCACCCGAGAGGCCCGGCCTTGCAGGCCCCAGGCCCGGCCCAGGCCCGGGACGCTCTGCGCGATTCCAGGGCTTGGGCCTCGGCCCGGGAGACGGCCGCGACGCAGTGGATCCAGGATTCGGCCTCGGAAACGAAGGTGAGGAAGACGGGTGGTGATCTGCCCGGGACCTCGGGACTCGTGCAGGAGGAAGCGAGCATGACCGAACAGGTGTTGAACGAATCCTGGCTTGAACGGGCAAGAGCGGCTCTGGCCTTGGCCCTGGACGTTCCCGATAGGGCAAAGGCCTTGGAGTTAGCCCGGTCGGTGACTGGTGGGGTCGGGGTGGTCAAGGTGGGCCTGGAACTGTTCCTGGCCGAAGGTCCTTCCCTGGTGTCCGAGCTGACGCAGATGGGACTCGATGTTTTCTTGGACCTCAAGTTCCACGATATTCCCGCCACGGTGGAGCGTGCGGCCAGGGCGGCGGGGCGACTGGGGGTGTCCTACCTCACGGTCCATGCAGGGGAGGGGCCCTCCCTGGTGGCGGCCGCGGTTCGGGGCGCAGCCCAAGGGGCCTTGACCGCCGGCAAGAAGGCTCCAATCGTGCTTGCCGTGACGGTGCTCACGAGCTTGACCCGTGAGGAACTCGCCTCGGTGGGATTGGATCGGGACCTGGCCGAGTTGGTGGAACTGCGGGCAGAAAGGGCCCTCGATGCAGGAGCGGGCGGACTGGTCTGTTCTCCCCTGGAAGTGGAACGGTTGCGCGTCCTGGGGTCGGAGCACCGCCTCGTGGTGCCGGGGATTCGACCCTCCTGGGCTCTCGTGGCGGGGGACGACCAGGCCAGGGTGTCTGGGCCGGGGCAGGCGATCCAGGCCGGGGCCGACTTGCTCGTGGTGGGCCGACCCATCCGGGATGCCGACGATCCCGGCAAGGCTGCCCGGCGGATCGTCGAAGAAGTGGCCTCTGCTCTTCGAGCTCGGCAGGGAGCCTGAAGGGAGGCAGGGAGACTCGGCGTGAGGATCGACGCATGGCAGGGCAGCATGCGATTCACGATCGGCTGACGGGATATTTTCTTGATCAGAGGTATGGTGCGAAGAGCAACGAAAATCCAGATTGGAAGACAAAAATAGAAACGACCACGGCAGGACAACCAAGAGCGAGGTGATGTCATGACAACTGGACCGAGACCCGTGAGAGCCCCGAGGGGCACGGAGCTTACTTGCAAGGGATGGCAGCAGGAAGCAGTGATGCGCATGCTCATGAACAACCTCGATCCCGAGGTGGCCGAAAAGCCAGATGAGTTGATCATCTACGGGGGCAGCGGCAAGGCTGCCAGGAACTGGGAGGCCTTCGACGTGATCGTGGAGAGTCTCAAGCGCCTGGGGCCCGACGAGACCCTGCTCGTGCAGTCGGGCAAGGCCGTGGGAATCTTCAAGACCCACGAGGACGCACCCAGGGTGCTCATCGCCAACTCGCTCCTCGTGCCCGCCTGGGCTACCTGGGAGGAGTTTTGGAAGCTGGAGTCCATGGGCCTGACCATGTATGGCCAGATGACCGCGGGCTCCTGGATCTACATTGGTACCCAGGGCATCCTGCAGGGAACCTACGAGACGTTCGCCGCTGCGGCCAGAAAACACTACGGCCCGGATGCGGACCTGACGGGAAAGTTCGTGTTGTCTGGTGGGCTGGGCGGCATGGGTGGTGCGCAGCCCCTGGCGGTGACCATGAACAACGGCGTTTTCCTTGGCATCGAGGTGGACCCCCACCGGATCGAGCGGCGCCTCGAAACAAGGTACCTCGACGAGGTGGCCGATGATTTGGACAGCGCGCTGGAAAAGGTCAAGGCTGCGCAGGCCGAGGGCCGTGGGCTGAGCATCGGGCTTTGTGCCAATGCCGCCGATATTTTTCCTGCGCTCGCAGAGCGCGGCGTGGTCCCGGACCTGGTGACGGACCAGACCTCGGCCCACGATCCCCTCAACGGATATGTGCCCAAGGGCCTGACATTGGAAGAGGCCGACGAACTGCGCCGCAAGGATCCCGAGGACTACATCCGGCGTGCAAGGGGCTCCATCGCCGATCACGTCCGGGCCATGCTGGCCTTCCAGAAAAAGGGCAGCCACGTCTTCGATTACGGAAACAACATCCGGGGCCAGGCCCAGATTGCAGGAGTGGAGGATGCCTTCGCGTTTCCCGGGTTCGTGCCCGCCTACATCCGTCCCCTGTTTTGTGAGGGCAAGGGACCGTTTCGCTGGGCCGCCCTCTCCGGGGACCCCGACGACATCCTGGCCACGGACAGGGCACTCATGGAGTTGTTTCCCGAAGACAAGGCCTTGACGCGATGGCTCCAGATGGCCGAGGAGCGGGTCGCCTTCCAGGGGTTGCCTTCGCGCATCTGCTGGCTCGGGTATGGAGACAGGGCCAAGGCGGGCCGGCGCTTCAACGACCTGGTCCGCAGCGGCGAGGTCAAAGCGCCCCTGGTCATTGGTCGTGATCATCTGGATTCGGGATCGGTGGCCAGTCCGAACCGCGAGACCGAGGGTATGAAGGACGGGTCGGATGCCATTGCAGACTGGCCTATTCTCAATGCCCTGCTCAACGCCGTGTCAGGGGCGACCTGGGTTTCGGTGCACCATGGCGGAGGCGTGGGGATTGGATATTCCATCCACGCGGGCCTGGTGATCGTGGCAGACGGCACCGATGCCGCAGCCGCCAGGCTCGAGCGGGTGCTCACCAACGATCCCGGCACCGGGGTCATGCGGCATGCAGACGCCGGGTACGAGGAAGCCGTCGAGTGCGCTACGAGCAGAGGTGTTGCCATTCCACATCTGGGTCTCTGGCCCAAATAGGATTGCTGACCGCCGGGGTGGGGAGACTGCCGGGGCTGTGGGGTTGGTTCGATTTTGGACGAGGGAGCGTTGTTTCATGGGGCGAGAGATTACCGACATTCGGATTCAGGAGCAGGGCAGGGTTCTCGAAGTTCGAACCAACGACGGTGCGGGCGCCAGGCTTGCGGTCAAGGAATTCCTGTCGAGGCCTTCGGTCACAGGCGGGCCGGCGTCAGCGCCGAGGTTGGTCGAGGCAACATTGGAGAGCGACGGTGTGCGACTTCGCCTTGCTCACGGTGAAACCTGGCGCCGGCCTGCCAGATACCTGGCGGAAACAGCCGGCCTGGTTCCCCTGGACGGAAAAGATCGGTCTGCGGACCTGCTCATGCTCGGGGCGGACTGGGGTCTGATTGACGTCGATGCGGGTCATGGGCACACAGCCCAGTGGGAGCTGCGTCAGGACCTGGGGATCGCGGTCCGGTCTGGACGCATCCTGGACCTGGGACCCAGTTCCGAGATTCAGTCCCAGTATCTGAGGTCCCCAGACGGCCTTGCTCCTCGGATTCTGGATGCCCGCGGTCTGGGAGTGACTCCCGGCCTCATCGACCCCCACACGCACCTGGTGTTTGCTGGGGATCGCTCAAGGGAGTTTGCCATGCGGGCGGTTGGTGCTGGCTATCTCGAGATCGCCGCGGCGGGTGGTGGAATCGTCTCCACCGTGACTGCCACGAGGCAGGCTTCAGACGAAGAATTGCTGTCTCTTGCGGCATCTCGTCTCGCACGCATCGCCGGCTGGGGCGTGACCACGTTGGAGGCCAAGAGCGGCTATAGCCTGGACATGGAGGGAGAGCTGCGCATCCTGGATCTGCTCCAAAGGCTCGACGAGTCTGGTCCCATCGACATCCGCTCCACGCTCCTGGCCGCCCACGTGGTTCCTCCCGAGTTCCGGGAACGTCGCCAAGAGTATGTTCAGCTCATCATGGACGAGATCTTGCCTCGGGTAGCGCAACAGGGACTGGCATCGAGTTGTGACGTGTTCTGCGAGGAGGGGGCCTTCACCATCGAAGAGACCAGGGCGATCCTGACGCGGGCAAAGGACCTGGGCCTCGGCCTGCGGGTCCATGCCGAGCAGTTCACCGACAGTGGAGCAGCAGCCCTGGCCGCGGAACTGGGTGCCTGGAGCGCCGATCATCTCGAAGCAGCCGGCGAAGCAACCATCGCAGCCTTGGCTGCCTCCCACACCGTGGCAGTGCTCCTGCCAGGGGCGGCGCTCACCGTGGCGGACAAGTTCCCCGATGCCCGAAGACTCATCGATGCCGGGGTGACGGTGGCCCTGGGGACCGACTTCAATCCCGGCACCTCCATGACCGAGAGTCTGCCCCTTATGATGTCTCTGGCCTGCACCCAGATGGGGATGACGGTCCCAGAGGCCTGGGCCGCGGTGACGTCCCATGCCGCCCAGGCCCTTGGCCTGACGGATCGCGGCCGGCTGGTCAAGGGCGCAAAGGCCGACATGGCCTTGTTTGCCGCCCCCGGGCCGGAGTCGGTTCCGTACGAAATGGGGCGCAATCTGCTTGCCGGCCTGGTCAAAGCAGGACAGCCCATCGTTCCTTGATTCCGTTCCTCTGGACAGACTGCCGGCCCCTGGGTATTTTTTTCTGGGAGGAAACGGGAGATGAAATACTGCAGCAGTTGTGGCAAACAAGCGTCGGACGAAGCCCGGTTCTGTGAGGCCTGCGGACATCCGTTCAGCGAGTCACCGGGTCAGCCTCCAGCGACAGGCGACATGGGCCTCATGGATTCGGGCGCCGTCCTGGTGGAAACGAGAGCCTCTGGAGACGGGGCATCGGGTGTGTTGGGGCCCAAGGCCTGGGCGGCTGTCGTCTCGGGAGTCTTTGTGATCCTGTCGTTTCTGTTCGTCATGATTGCCCTTCCCCTGGCAAAGCCCATTTTGAGGCCCCTTGTCTGTCCCGCCGGGTCGAAGGGCATGGTGGTCGTCTCCTGGAGCACCACGGGGTCTCGGGGTGGGACGCGGACCTCGAATGACTTTTATTGCCTGGACCGAAACGGCGCGCCCAGGTACGTATCCGACGGCAAGATCATGCTGGCCGCCTTTGGGCTGCTGGTGGCCCTGGCCGCTGTCCTGTTCGGCGTGGTCTATGTCGGGGGCAAGGTCTTCGGGCGGAACAAGACGATGAAACCAGGCATCGAAATGGTCATTTTCCTGGGCCTGCTGGCATCGATGACATCATGCAAGGCGGGCACGATTTCCCAGGACGAGCTGCAGAATCGATTCAAGGGCTATCTTTGGACCGAGGGAGGACAGCGGGCTTTTTTGGAAGACCTCAAGAAGGAGATTGGGTCGAAGATATCCCAGGCCGAGTTTTTGGAATTTGGTGGCACCAGGGCTGACGTTGTGCTCGGTCCGAAAAAGCCTGGTCGGTATTATTATTACGATTTGGGGCATCTGGTGAAAGCTGGTCATACCTCGATGAACAATTCCAGTCCGTGTCTCATGGACCTGTCCGAACTCGACCCCACGTTGGTTCCCAGAGCCGTTGCCCGGGCCCGAGAGGAGGCACCGGGTTTGACCGTCCAATCGGTGACGGTGATTGGCCAGTCTTCGAGTGGCACATCGCGCTGTGATCGATGGACCTTCTTCGTCCAGGGACAAGGCCTCGATCAAAGGGCCTGGCGTCGGACATACGACCAGAAGGATCTGTGACGTATTTTCGGCGAGCCACTGTTTCGAGCTTCATTGCTGATGGCCAGAATCGGGGGAAGATCGCATGGGCCATGGTGCGGTGTCGGAGAGGAAGGGACTGGCTGGATCACATGTGCGTGGGATCCCAGGTTCCAGTGTAACGGGCGAGGTCTCCGCCGCCGATTTCGTAGAGGCTATCTGGTCCGCAGGCCCAAAAGTGCGACAGGGCGCCAAACCCCATGCCCTCGAGATAGTCGCCGTTGGATTCATTGTACTGGAAGAGATTGACCTGTTCCCAATGCCCGTCGGCGTGCTTGAGATACTGGCCGATGAAGTCGGAGGTCATGTCCGAGACATAGACATAGGGGATGTTGGTGTTGGGATCGGTGACCACCTCGATGCCGTCGTTGTGTGAACCTGCCAGGTTGGGATAGGAAAATTCCAAGGCCCACTCGCTGTGATCGGCGTCCCAGGAATACACATAGCGCGGGTCCACGGCCGTGTACCAGATTTGGTGGATGTCGTCGTAGCCCAGGACTTCGTTGAAGACCGGTAGCGAGGAGTTCCAGGGAGCGATGAGCGTGCTCTGGCTGCTTGCCAGGTTGTATTGGTAGACGCCGTCCGGACTCGTAAAGAAAAAGTCTGACTGCGTGATGTAGAGTTCGCTCGCCCCAGGTGACGAGAGACTGGGCACGTCGTAGGTCTGGATGTAGGTGAGCACTCGTTCTTCCACGGGTCCGGGGTTGTCGGGGTTGTCTGGGTGTTGGTTCGGTTCGAACAGACCGTCCTGGTCCGTGTCGAGCAGCTCGATGCTGTATTCGTCCACGTGACTGCCGTCGCGGTTGACGAAACAATGATCTCCGAGACAGTCCACGTCCGCTCCTCCACGATACTCCGAATCGTCTGTGGTGAATCGAGCGAAAAGATAATACTCGCCGGTGGGATTGTCCGAGCCGTGGCCGATGGGCTGGCTGGCATGGCAGGTTCCGTTGACTGCATCGCAGACCTCGAAAACATTGTTGTTGGGATTGCAGTGTTGCAGCTCGTCCCAGGAAGACTCATCGTTGGCACAGACCGTGAGGTAGTTCCCAAAGCACTTGTAGGTGCCGCTGTGGCAGAGCACGCAGGTGCCGTTGGAACAGGCGCCGCTGGCACAATCATCGTCGTCGCCGCATTGGGACCCAACGTCGCAGGGATCACAGCTTCCTCCGCAATCCACGTCGGTCTCGTCCTGGTTCTGGACTCCGTCGTCGCATGTCTGGGGCGCCAGGCAGGTGGGAGTCCCGTTGGTGTCGTCACAGGTTTTTCCGTCTGCGGAACAGTCTTGTTCGCTGTCCCAGCCCTTGCAGCCGAAATCATCCGTCACGCAGACCTCGAGGATGTCGCCGTTGCATCGGTGGTCGCCTGTGTTGCATCGATCGTTGCACAGGTGAGCGTCCTGGGCATCTTGGGTGCCCCCGTCCTGGATACTGGTTCCATCGTGGGCGCCACTATCTGTTTGTCCATTGCTTCCACCGCCAGACGGATCTGGTCCGCACGCATAGAGCAAGGTCGACAGACCGATAATCCACCATTTTCTCCTGCTGTGATTCTTCATGACAGGCCCTCCTCGTGGTGCGAGGCTCCTGGGAATTCGGGCCGTAAGCCCTGTCCAGGCGAGTGGCGGCGAGCATCCCCAAGCTGTGGTACCTCGCTATTTACCTATTGCGAATCGTATCACAATCGAACCATGGAGAGAAGTCATGGGAATGGTCGGGTCGTTTCTCTGGTGGTTGCTCCTCGCTTCTGCTGGTGGTATGTAAACACAGTGCAGGAAAGAGGGGATGTTTTGTTGATTCGGCGTGTTCCTGCAGGCTGATTGGTTCGATTGCAGGCAACTCCTCTCCAAGGAGGACTGTGAAGATGGCAGTGTTGGACATCGTGGTCTATCCTGATCCGAGGCTCAGGCAGGTTTCCCAGACGGTCGAGGAAATCGACGAAGAGCTGCGCAAGCTCGTGGCGGACATGACAGAAACCATGTATGCCGCCGAAGGGGCGGGCCTGGCAGCCATCCAGGTGGGCCGAGCCCTCAGGCTGTTTATGCTGGATCCGGTGATTCTGGGTGGTGACAAAAAGGAGGACCCCCTGGTGTTCATCAACCCCGAGATCGTTTCCTACGAGGGCTCCCAGGAAGGTGACGAGGGCTGTCTGAGCTTTCCAGGGATATTCGTGCCGGTCAAAAGGGCCAACGGATGCACGGTTCGGGCCAGGAATTTAGATGGTGAGGAGTTCGAACTTTCTGTGACCGAGCTGGCCGCCAGGGCGGTGCAGCACGAGACAGACCATCTCAACGGTCGATTGCTCATCGATTACGTGGGCAAACTCAAGAAGAAATTCATCGAGCGTCGTTTGAAGAAAGCCGCGGGCGCGTAGTCCCCACTTTGGTTACTGTGCCCTTCCTTCTTCCCAGTTGATTCCATCCAGTGGACGTTGAAACAGCGATCAGCGACCCTGATTGAGCAGGCGTTTCGTCAGGCTCGTTCGCGCCGGTTCCACGTCTTTTTCTGAAGCGGTTTCGATGGCACGCGCATTGCCGCTCGTGAGTTTCAAGATGACCTGCCATCGCTTGGGGAGCACCTTGGCGGCGACCAGGGCCAGAATCATGTCCGCCGCCAGGGAGAAGACCAGGATGGCGACGCCCCTGGCCAGGATACCAGAGTCTTTTCCAAAAAAGCCTTCGGCCATGCGAATCAGCCCCCAGGTCGCTCCCACCAGGAGGATCACTGCGCCCAGGACCACCGGCCAGGTGCCGGACACCCGGGTTACTTCCACCGACTCGACCTGGCGCCAGGGGATGACTTCTTCACTGGATCGCACATCCAGGCCCAGCAGATTCAGGTCTTCTCGATAGGTGCAGTGGGTCTGTTCCATGACGAGGCGAGCCTTCCTGCGCACCCCGAGCCAGCGACCCAGGCCAGCCAGGCCCCGTCTCAGGGCCACCCACCCAAGGAGGTACGCCGCGTTGCCGGAGTGACCAACGACAGTCGGCGCCATGCCGCTGAGTCGCAAGGACCCTTGCGTTGGGACAGGCTGGGATGTCACACTGACGGCATCATGCTTGGCCTGGGCACTTTTCTCCGGCATGGCTGCGGCTGAATCTTCCACGTGGTGTCTCCTTTGTGGGGCGTGGTCTCGACGTCTGCAGGCCACGCATCCTTTGCCTGGCATTATTTTCCATCTGCGTTTTCTGGCAACAAGATTCATGCAGGAAGTGCGGGGACCGTCGTCCGAAGTTCTGCTTCATGGAGCGATTCTCGGAACTCCGCCCCCGGCCATGTCCAATGTGATCCGCAATTTTCTCGAGCCCCATGCGGCAAAGAGCATGTCGCCGGTCGTGCAGAGATGCCACCTGCCCCGAGGCACAATGACTCTCCCCATCCACCGAAATCCAAAGCCGCCCCATCGATAGGCGGAAATCCGCGCTTTTCCTCGTTCGAGTCGTTCGAGGGCATAGAGTTCGGCTCTGCCATCTCCATCCAGGTCCGCAAGGGCCAGGTCCGAAAATCGTCTGGCCAGCCGGGACCCGAGCCATTTGGGACGGATGAACCGACCGTCCCAGTCGTAAAAAAAGGATCGGTTCGCCGTCACAGGATCCAGGGGGCTCTTCTTTCGCACGCCCACGAGTATTTCCGGGGCGCGATCACCATCTACGTCCCCGATCTCCAGGTGCCAGGGCGCGGCCACCCTGTTGCGGCCCGCCACCACGAAGTCGCGGCCCTTTCGTTCCAGGACCACCAGGTCGAATCGTTTTCCCAGCCTTGTCAGGCAGGCCCATTCCTGTGTGCCGTCTGCGTCCAGGTCCGCCTGGACGGCGGCCAGGAGGCGAGAGCCTGGGGGGAGGGCCGATGAGATGGTTCGTTGTCGCGCCTTGGAAGGCAGCGGGAGTTTGCATGGACCTGGGCAGGAACACAGCCCCCTGCCAACGCGGAAGGGACGACTGTGGCGTTGCCTGCCCTGCGGCATGGGGCCGGCCCAACCTTGTCCCAATGCCGGGCCGAGGAGCGACCACGAGACGAAAAGGGCCGTCATTCGCAGTGACGCTCGTTTGGTGTGTATGTCAAGGCTCTGCACGAGCATGTTGCCTCCATTGCCCAGGATGCATCGATGCGATAGGCTTGATTTTGTCTGGCACGATTTGCATGGGGGTGCAAGATGGTGGGGCAAACCACGGCCGGTCGGCCATGCTCGACGAGGTGCGCATGCCCTTCGATGGAAGCGACATGGCGCCGAATCTCTACCTGCACATCAGGCCCGAAGGGCCTGGCGGCTCGCTGGCCGCACATGCGTATTCCATGGGGCATTGATTCGCATGTGAAAGAATGAAAGAAGGATCGGCTTGAGGGGCAGCTATTTCTTGAACTTCATCGCCGAGTATGCGCTGGCGCCGTTGCTGCTCTTTTCGGCGAGCACGGACTTTTTCATGTTCACCTTCCAGCCTTCTTTCGTTTTGCTCATACAGATGTAGGTGGATCCAGTATATCCTTTAGGAAAGTCAAACAGCACCAGGAACTTGGTCTCCGTCTTGGAATCCACGTACCCGTTTTTGATGGAATAGCCGGTAAACGTCGAGAAAAACGGCATGGCCATGAGCTTTTCCAGAGGGACTTCCTTGAAGCTCGCTTGGCCCAGGGCGATGGATTTGTCAAAAACGACCTTGTCTCGCTGGTCCGGGACGACCTGCGCTTTGAAGCCTGCCAAATCTTTGGCTTTGAGCGCATCGAGGGCCTTGGCCAGGGCGGCCTTGGCGGCCTTCGGAGGTTTCTTTTCGCAGCCTGTGGCCAGAGCGAGGGAGAGGATGGCCGCTGTCACGA
>CAZIJS010000022.1:0-11683 GCA_964539505.1 uncultured Myxococcales bacterium | reverse complement strand
AAGATCGTTTTTGTGCGCATGGAAAATCCTTTCAAATTGTGTCTCCTCGGCGTCGCAAATGTTGTGAGGAGACGTTGCCAGATGCGGTGAGCGTTCGTTTTCGATGGTTCCCTGTTTGTCGAGTATGTGCGATTTTTCGTACGTCGTCAAATCCCTCTATAAAGTCCATAAATATAGTGCACAAAAGAAGATTACATGATATCACAGAATCGTATCTGTATTTGGGAGGATGCGATGTTAAACATCGACTTTTTGTATTTCGACGGCTGTCCCAATGCCGAGGAGGCCCACCGGCGCCTGATGGATGCGGTGGGCAGGCTCGCACCCGAGGCTGAAGTGAGAAAGGTGCGGGTGGAGGACGAGGAGAGCGCGGCGCGAGAGTCCTTTGCCGGGTCACCTTCCATCCGGATCCGGGATCGGGATTTGGAAGATCGGGTGGGGGCTGGCACCATGACCTGCCGTCTCTACGAGGGGGGCGGGGCGCCAGCCCTGTGGCTCATCGAGGCCTGTCTTCTGCGGGCCGTCGCCCCGAAAAACATCCTGTTTCTCTGTGTGGCCAATTCGGCCAGGAGCCAGATGGCCGAGGGGATGGCCAGGCACCTGGCCGGCGAAGACATCATCGTGGTCTCTGCCGGGTCGAGGCCCGGTCGATTGAGACCCGAGGCAGTCACCGTGCTGGCAGAACTGGGCATCGATATTTCATCTCAACGCTCCAAGGGGCTCGATGGTATCGATCTCGATTCCGTCGAGGCGGTGATCACGCTTTGTTCCGAGGAGGTCTGTCCCTGGTTTCCAAGGCCGGTTCCCAGGCTGCATTGGCCCCTGGAGGATCCGGCTGCGATTGTGGGAACGGAGTCCGAGCGCCTCGATGCCTTCCGCCGGGTCAGAGACGACCTTGCGCGCCGGATCGAGGTCTTGTTCGATGTCCGGGGTCGCCTGCTCGGTGGGTGATTGGAAAGGGTTTCTCTGTCAGGAGGCAGCAGAGGGCGGGTTCAGCCATCCGGTCAGCGCATTGAAATGGTGATCACCAGGGGCTTTCGTGGGTCGGCGGCAAAGCCGCGCATCCGGGTCCAGATGGCAGCCATGCGGGCCCGAAGCAGCCTTTCGAGTCTGGCTCTTGCAGCGGCGCCCAGACCGATACCGCGCCAGTGAACGGAGACCGACCCAGTGCTCGAGTTCCAGGTCAGTCGTAACCTGCCCCGTCCGGGGGCGCCAGGCAGGTAGCGGACGAGTCGTGTGGCCAGCCGGATGGCAGCGCTTCGTTGACTACGGGCCACGTTGCGCACCCGGACTTTCATGCCGGCATACTTTGCTGTTTTGTGGGCACGGTCCCTGTGGTTTTCATGCAGCAGGCCTGCCAGGGGATTGGCTGTCTCTGAGACGGATTTCCCACGGCCTCGTCGGATCATGGCACCTCGTGGTGCCGATGTGACGATTCCCCCGGTGAAAGCTCCCGGTCCCGATCCACCCACCGCATAGTTCGAGACACCTTGGGGCAGGGGCAGGGGTTGGCGCACCGTGACCATTCTGCCCGAGCGGTTGACCACCTTGCTGTCCACCGCCACAAAGGATGTGTACCGGGTGAGCAGGTTGTATCCGAGGCCGAGGTTGGTGATTGCCTTTTCGATGTCGCGGTCTCCCGGCAGGGCTGCGAGCTGGTCGGACAGGTCCGAGACCCACTTGCGGGCCCAGAGCACCCGGATGGGTTCATTGGAGGCTTTGGGCGTGACATGGGTCAGGTCCAAGACCTTCTTGAAGGTCCCTTTTCCTGTGTGGCCCGTGATGACGATTGTTCCCTGGAGGCTGCCGCGGTACTTGCCGAACAGGACCAGGGGGCGCTGTGCCAACAGATCCGGCACGGATTTGGGAGACAGATCATAGGCATGAAAGCCCTGGGATCGCACCTGGATGTCTGTGAGCACCGGGCTGTCGACGTACTTGCGAAACTCGGCCGCCTTGGATGAGGCCTCTTTGGCAGAGAGGACCACGAAGGGCTCGCCCATGCCGGCACGCGCCATGCCCTCGATGAGACCACGGTTCACCGAGCTTCCAATGCCGAAGGCAAAGCAGTTGGCTTCCGAGAGATGCTTGCGGATGAATCGGAAGGCCTGGTTTTCCACGGCAACGTAGCCGTCTGTGATCACGATGACGCTGCGAGACAGGTGTCGTTCGGGCTTGGGAAGGGCATAGGCCTTGTGCAGGGCGTTCATGAGTTCGGTGCCGCCGCCGCCACGGCGCTGGTTGATGAGCATCAGGGCCCTGTTGATGTTGGTTTGGTTTGCCTGGACGGATTTCGGAAACAGGGTTGCCGCCCGGCCGGCGAACAGGAGGACGTTGAAGTGGTCGCTGGCCCGAAGGGAGCCGATGAGGTCTGTGATGAGGCGCTTGGCTGTGTCGAGTGGAAATCCCCACATGGATCCAGAGACATCCAGAACGAAAATGTATTCCCTGGGCGGGATTGCGGAGCTGCGGACCCGTTTGGGCGGTTCGACCATGGCCAGGAAGAACTTTTCACCCTGGTGTTCGTAGGCCAAAATTCCTGTTTCGATTCGGTTGGATGCCAGGCGGTATCGCACAACGAAGTCCCTGTTGCCCTGGGCCTGGCTCTTGAGGGTGACATCAGCACTCGTCTTGGATGCGAACTTTACGTCCACCTGGTGGGAAGGACTGACGAGCGACTTGATGCCGATGGGCGATTCCAGGTGCACCTTGATGCCGAATCGGTAGGGCACTGCCCTCCCTTTGCGCAGATACGGGTTTGCCAGCCAGCGGTCGGTCTTGGGGTTGGCGCCTCCGCCGTACCTGGGCCCCACCACCACCGGGTAGACGAACTCGTAGACGCTGTCTTTGGGGACGAGCAATTCGCTGTAGTCCAGGGTCACCTTGACCACGTCGCCTGGCATGATGTTGGCCACGTTCATGGTAAACACGTTGTTTCGCTGCTGTTCGAGCAGGGCGGTGCGTCTTCCTTGTTGCCTGGCCCGATTGTAAGTGGCTCTGGCCTGTTTCCGTTTTTGGATCTCGGCCACGATGGTCCTCTTGCCGATGATCATCTTCATTCCGTGGACTGCAGCTCGCGTGGACGCGGGAAAGACGTAGACCGCCTCGATGGGCCTGCTGCCCCTGTTGCGGTAGACCTGCTGTACCTGAACCCTGGCGATCACTCCCGTGATGGTGACGTTTGCAGATGTGGATTGCAAGGGCAACGATTCGACGCTTTCTCCGGACTTGTTTGGATTGGCAAAATAGGGTGCCAGAGTTTTGTCGCCTTTGAGGGGCCCGGTGCGTAGTGCCCTGGCGAAGATACCCCGGCCTGGATGAGCCGCGAGTCTTCGGTCCAGTTTCGCCATGAGCGGATCCATGGACACCCGCCTCGCGACATTGTGCCTCCTGGCCATGGACTGTCTCATTGCGGCCCGGACTCTGTCTGCAAAGTATCCTGTTCTGGCCTGCACAGCCACGGGAGCGGTGAGCACCGCAACTGCCAATATCAGATGTGTCCTTTTCATGGTGCAACCTCCTTTGGGGGCAAAAGGCCTTGTCGTGTCTCTTTCAGACCCGGGTTTCGGCGTTTGCTTGGATCCAGCGGGCACATAAGGTGACGACGCGCGGGTGGTGGAAAAGTTTTCTCCCGTGACCTTCTGCATTCACGTGCGCTGTGTCTCGGATGCAGTCTCGACCTCGGAGAGGTCGCGTGGATCAGGACCTGCCGTCATGGAGACGTATGCCTGGTCTTGCGAAAAACCAGTCAGGCCGTTTCCGGAACGAAGCGTGCCCCGAAAAGATTGTGGAGGAACGGAAAGACGAGATGCTCGGCGTTCAGGAGGGAGGAGCGGACAGATGCCCGGGCATCGAAGCTATCGGTGGCCCATGCCATGACCCATCCCATGGCCCATGCCATGGTGCCGCCTGCGCCGCATGCCGCCCAGTTTGACCCGGACGTTTCCGGCGCGGATCTTTCCGCCCAGTTTGACCCGGACGTTTCCGGCGCGGATCCCCATGCCTCTGATGCGCAGGTTCCCGGTACGGATGGCCCCACCCTTGATGCGGACGCCAGGGGCCTTGATGCCACCTGGGCCCAGGTGGACGCGTTTGAGATGGACATGGGCCTTGGCGCCCCCACGGATGCGGATGCCGGGAGCAGCGATGCCGGGACCTCGCCATTGGATTCGGATTCTGGGCCCCCGGTGCTTTCGGCGCAGCCTGCGGGCCACCACGACCTTACGCCAGCGGACCATGCCCGGTGCCTTTACCACGGCACCCCATGCATGGGCCCTGTGCCAACCGTGGGGGCGCAACCGCACCTTCACACCGGGCCGAATCTTTATTTTGATGAAGGGTGGGCGATACAGGGGCATGGTGTAGCCAGGGACAGTCACACGGACGGGGCGGTAGGGCTTGGGCTTGAATTTCAGGTCGACGGTGACGGGCTTGACAGCCACCCCTACCACGGGACCGACCTGCCATCCCTTGGGATGGAATCGGTAATAGCCGCGACGCAGCATGCGCCACTTTGGCCGGGAATGCCGATAGAGGTTCTTCCAGCGGACCCGGAACATGGGGAAGAGCTTGGCTCCCGCTGCCACGGCTTGGGTCTTGGCCTTTGGCAGCTTGATGAGACCGGCCTTGGCCTGGGCGGCCAGCAAGGCGATGAGAAAGGCCCGGGCCTGGAGCTGGGACTCGAACATGCGTTGCGTCTGGTAGGCTGCCGAGGCTGAGTCGATGGCGGCGACCACCTTGGGCTGGAAAGCGGCGAGTTCCTTTTCTTTCTTGGCGGCAACGGCCTTTTCGGCCTGCTGCATGGTGGTCTGGGCGTCTTTGACCACTGCCGTGGCGGCTTTTTCCAGCGTCTGGGCGTTTTTTTCCAACTCGCCGATGGCCTTCTTGTGGGCCTCGACCACCAGGTCTGCTTTGGCCAACGCAGCCTTGTTGGTCTTGTCGAGCCATGCGTCCCATTGTGCCTTGGCCGGCCGGTAGGCTGTAGGTTTGCCGGGCTTGCCGTCATTCGTGATGACCATGGCCTTGCCTTTGGGCAGCTTCACTGGAGTGGCCTCGAGGGATGCGTCCCCGGTGACTTCCACCATGCCTTCTTCGACGCCCACTTTGGCCGTGGCATCCAGGCCCACGCCCAGGTCCAGGGCCGTTCCCGTCACGGTCACCGCAGCGTTGGGGGTGTGGACCACCAGCGGGCCCATGCCTGGTTTCCTCTTGGCCGCCTCGATGTGGGCGAGACCCAGCATCACGGTGATGCCCGGTGAGGGATCCGTCACCGAATCCGATCCTTCCACGAGCAGGGCAGAATCAGGGGCCAACTCCACGGCGGTCTTGTCCCAGAGCACCAGGGTCACCCTGCCGTCTGCATCCGTGCGCAGGATGTCTCCTGGGTGCGCCGTGACGTCTTTTCCGACTGGTCGGGCGTCCATGCCCGGGCTTTGGATGGTCACGGTGCCGGCCATGTCCGCCACTACCGCCTCCACTTCGAGCGCCATGGTCCTGGCCTGCGGCCTGGACCGGGCGATTTGTCTGGGCGGTGGTTGGCGGGCCTCCTTCTTGTCGGCCGTTTGTGAGGCTTTCTTGGCCTCGTCGGTCTTCCCGGCAGGCTCCTTTTTCGAGCAGCCCGACAGTGCCGTCACTGCAGCAAGGGTCCATAGAAGTGTCTTCATGATCCTCCTCCTCGAGCGGCGCGGAAAAGACGCCGTTGCATTGGTGTTCGCCGTCGGTTGCCCTGTCTGTTGATTGACATGAAATCTACCAGAAAGACAGGAGAAGACCAAGCGCAGTTGCAGCATGGATCCTGATGGCAAACCGCTGGTCGGATGTGCCTTGCTTCGCGAAGATGGGCTCTTTCGATGACCGCACCTCCGAAAGCGGGGGACCGGACTTGCAGCAGGGAAGCCCTCAATGGACCGGGACGGGCTCCATCTCCTCGTGACGATACCAGGCCGGGTTCGACAGTCGTGCCACCAACCATGCGTAGGCCCCATTCTGGTATCCGGGCCCGATGGCGACCTGTCGTTGAGCATTCGCCAGGCCGGGTTTGCTGCAAGAGTAATACCGTGTGTAGATAATGTAATACGTGTGGTTCGTCAAGGAAAATGGCCCTCTGGCGGCTGGGCTGGGAACTTTTGGGAGGTCGTTCGGAGGGATTGGGGTGTCCGGGCACATGAAGGAAAAGGCAGATTTGACGATGTGCCCGGGCCCTATGCGAGCCGCAACGCAGCAATCAGGTTGTGGGGCCGGGCTCTAGGGGAGGCACTTGTTTTTTCCGCGGTTGTCTTGCTTGCACGAAAACGGGGCGGCGCAGTCGAGGTCTTCTTCGCAGAAGCCCTGATAGCCCACAGAGCCTGGAGCGACACAAGCGATCGTGGGGCTATCCGCGCTAGAGGCGAATCGACAGTTGGTCCCCTCGGGGCATTGGGAGCAGTCAGACAGGTCCTTCGGGCTGCAGGTGCCTGGCACGTTCTGGACGGCATCGGCGGTGTTTCGGCAGGTTTCGGGCAGAGTACAGATGGAGAAAGGCCTGGCTGGGTCGTTGCAAGCGTCTCCCGTGGATACGAGTTCCATATTTTCGCAGGTCCAGACGTTTCCATGAATCGACAAGGTGTTCAAGTGGCACACCTGATCCTGCGGGCAATCGGTGCTTTCTGTGGCACCGAAAAATCCCCAGATGCCGTTGATGTCCCATAAACTGGAGTCGTCGGGAACACAGAGCCTGGTGCAATGGTATTTTTCGCATTCATGTCCAGCCTCACAGACCTCGGTGGCCGGTCCATTGAAACCACAGAGCTCTTTTTCGTTGAAGAGGCGACCAGAGATAGGGACGAAGCCGCCTCCAGATGCCAACGCAACGCAGGTTCCGCTTTCGTCGGCACAGGGATCGCAGCTTTCCAAGCAAACTCCTCCAATATCTTCTGGAAAGTCGTAGTTTCCTGTCGTCGCATCGAGACCGTGACCGATTTGCACACAGACGAGTCCTGGGAGGCAGGGTTGATCCGCCGTGCAGTAATATCCGAGTGGTCTCTGGCCATTTTGAGAATCCGGCGGCATGCCGCAAAGGTCCGGCGATTGTTCTTGGCATTCACCTGTTTCATAGACGCAGATCTTCCCGTCCGAGCAGGATGCGTTCGAATTGCAGATTCCCGGAGTGGGGTCGTCCGACGATGACGGATTGTCGGGCACGCAGTAGCCGTTTTCACTGTGGGTTCCCACACCGCAGAGTAGGCCTCCGTCTGGAACCGGGTCAGGGATGCAGACATGACTCTCTTCGTGGGTTCCTGGGCCACAGCTCAAGCTGGAAGCGTCTGCATCACCGGTCGTGGAGGATCCCGAATCCGAATTGCAGGAACTGGCTGTCAGTGTGACGAAACAGCAGATTGTCGTTGCTGCTATACAGCGGAGCATGACTCATCCTTTCTTTGCTTGGGATTACTGGTGTTGGGTTCCAGACCGGGGCCGATGCCTGGGAGCGCGTTTTTGATAGATCCAGACGGCTCTTTCGTGTTCTTCGCGCGTGGCGGAAAACTTGTGGGTTCCGTCACCCTTGGCCACGAAGAAAAGATACTTGGTCCTGGCCGGATGGAGCACCGCTGCCAGGGCCGCGGCTCCTGGGTTGCAGATGGGGCCCGGGGGCAGGCCTTCGTGCTGGTAGGTGTTGTAGGGGTTTTCCTTGTCGCGAAGGTGGATGTAGCGAATCCGCCCCTTGAACTGTTTACAGGCCTCACTGCGCACCTTGGGTACGGTGCATCCGTAGATGATCGTGGGATCGGCCTCCAATTTTTTCGGCCTGAAGGAGGGGAAGAGCAGGCGGTTGAGATAGACGCTGGCCACCAGGGGGCGCTCGAAGGCTCTTCCCGTTTCCTTCTCCACGATGGATGCCATGATCACGATTTCACGGTCAGTGAACCGGAGTCTGTGCCTCAGGCGTACCGCGCCGTTTGGATACTTTTTCTTGAGCGAGTTCAAAACCCTGCGGGCTCGGCGCACCATGAAGGCCAGCACCTCCTTGGGATGGGAGCCCTTTCGAAACTTGTAGGTGTCTGGGTAGAGATATCCTTCCAGGGTGCGGCCGGGAACACCGAGCCGCCTGGCAAAGGCCGGGTCCATGGCCAGATGCACCAGCTCGTCGTAGGTCCCCAGGCCGGCATCGGCCAGAATCCGACAGACTTCCAGCAGGTTTTTGCCTTCCGGGATGGTGACCTTCACCAGTTCCACCTTGGGGCCTGCTACCAGCCTGGCCACGATCTCTCTGGGAGACATGCGGCCCGAGAGTTTGTAGCGCCCTTGTTTGAGCTTGCCTGCGGCACCTCGCTGCATGACGTAGAGGCGAAAGAGGGTGGGATGGGAGACGATGCCCTGCGTTTTGAGGATTTTGATCACGTCGGCCAGGGTGGCACCCCGGGGAATGGTCACCTGCTGTTCGTCTCGCAGATTTCCCGCTGGTTCGTGGGGGTAGGCCCGCCAGGTACGAAAAGCCCAGGCCGCCAGGCCCACGAAGACCACGGCGGTTCCCAGGGCCACGGCCAGTGCCAGGCGCTGCTTGAGCCGGGAGGAGCGTTGCGAATGGTGGCGGCCCTTGTCTGGGTCTTGGACCTTTGGTCGTGATGATTGTGCCTGGTGGCTCGGTTTTTCGACCTGGGCTTCGGCGGTCTCGACGTCTGGTGAGGGAACCTCGTTGCCTGGCTCAGCCACCGTGGACTTTGGACTGTCTGTCAGGGGTGATTCCGGCTGTCCAGGAAGTTTTGCAGGATCACCGTTGCTGCCACCTGGTCGATCACTTTCTTGCGGTGATCCCGGCGCAGGTTTGCTTCCAGGAGCATCCGTTCCGCTGCCACTGTGCTCAGCCTCTCGTCCCAGGTCTCCAGGGTTCCCATCCATTCCTCGTTCAATGCCTCCACGAAGCCTTGGACCCACCGGGCGCTCCGTCCGGCACGGCCGCTCATTTCCAAGGGCATTCCCACGACGATGAGATCCACGTCGTGTTTTCGCGCCAGTTCCAGGACCCGGGCCACATCTTTTTCCAGGGCCTTTCGACGCAGAGTGGTCAGGGGACCGGCGATTTGGCCGGTCTCGTCGGAAAGGGCAATCCCGATGGTCCGGGTGCCAACGTCGAGGCCCATGGCGCGTGTCACGCCCGATACCTTGCCACCTGACTGTGGGAGAGTCAAATGCCTCGCATCCAGGATGGCTCGGCGGGGACGGGAGCAGGATGATGCCGATTTCAACCATTTGGGGCCGAGTCCACACAATACCAAAGTGTTCGTTTGGGATATCAAAAGAAGGAGCCCAAGGAGTTTGCCATGAGTAAAAACCTTCGGATCAAGCAGTTCCACGTTGGATTGGTTTTTGGAGCGGTTTCTTTGACGGGGCTTTGGCTTTCGGCCTGCGGGGACGACCACGACAAGGCCAAGACCTGTGATCCGTCGGCGACCGATTCCTGCAGTGATCAGGAAGCCTGTGTCCTGCGCGACGGCGACTTCGTCTGTGAGTCGGTCTGTGCCCCGCAAGACATCGATGCCTGTGCCGGGGGGCAGGTTTGCGAGCGACTCACCAGTGGGAAGTATGCCTGCTTCGATCCGGTCCTTTTCAAAGGACGGGTTTTCGATGCGGACAGCGACGAAGGCATCGAGGACGCCGACGTGGTGGGGGCCGACGCCGCCGGGATCGTGGTCACGAACGTGGCGAGGACCGATGCAGACGGAAGATACGCGCTGGCCGTGCCCGTCACCAGGGATGCTTCCGGGACGCCTCAGGCCTCGACATACACGTTGCGCGTGGCGGCCCAGGGCTACCAGCCCTATCCCTATGGCATTCGGCCGGCGATCCCCGTGGACGTGTCATCACCGGCCAGGACCGACGAGGGCTACGAAGTGTCGAATCCCACCACGGACGTGGCCCTGATTCCTCTGGAGGGTGCAAATTCGGACTTGGGTTCCGTATCCGGCAGGATACAGGCATCCAATCCAGGGGGAGCCCTGGTGGTGGCCGAAGGAGGCGACGTCCCGGCGCCCATGGCCTTTGCAGACATCCAGGGAGACTTCAGGATCTTCAACGTGCCCGCCGGGACATATACTGTGAGGGGCTACAAAGCATTTCTCCAACTGGATGCTCCAGAGATTACCCTCCAGGCCGCCGAGGATGTTTCGGATGTGTTGTTGGCCGAACAGGACAGGGACTCGGGGACTCTTGCCGGCCAGGTCACCATCGTGAATGCTCCCGGGGGGTTGGCCACCTCCGTGGTGCTCGTGCCGGAGTCCACTTTCATGGACACCTTTGTGCGGGGCGTGGTGCCCCCGGGACTGCGCGACCCGGCCCCTGGGATCGAACCGGACGTGACCGGGGATTTTCTCATCGAGGGCGTGCCGGACGGCACCTACGTGGTGTTGGCCGCTTTCGAGAACGACGATCTGGTCCGCGACCCAGACCCTGCCATTGCCGGCACCCAGATTGTGCATGTGACCATGGATTCCGCCCAACAAAAAGACATGGTTTTGGATCAATCGTTCAAGATCACCGAGGCCCTGGCCATGGTGGGACCCGGCGCCGATGGGCCCGAGGCCGTCGACCCAGCCGAGACCCTGGTCTTCGAGTGGGCCGACGATTCCAGTGAGGATTTTTATTCCATCGTGGTCTACGATGCTTACGGCAATATGGTTTGGAACGACGATCATGTGGCGAGGGTGACCGGTCCGCCCACGGTGCAGGTCACGTACGCCGGACCGGCCCTGGAGCCTGGCATGTACTACCAGTGGCGGGCCACCTCCCACCGAAACAGCGGCCCCATCTCCACCACCGAGGACCTGCGCGGCGTATTTTTCGTTCCCAGCGCGGTGCGCTGACCGATCCCATCGGATTGTTCCCTCACCGGTTTCGATTGATTCTGGTTTTCCGTTTCGTTTGTCCTCTTCCGAGAAACTCGCTATTCTCTCAGTGATGTGACTTTTGTCGTGAGGCTGTGGTGGGGGCTGCCTGGACGCTCGATGTCCAGTGCCGGAATGCAGTTGGGCGGCAGGTCCGGCGGCATTGCAAGGGCCTGCATGAGGCGGGAGAAGGATCCATGAAGTTTTCAGAGATGTCATCGTGCCTGGTTCGTGATGCATTGGTTTTTGCCTTGATGATGGCTGTGCCGGCCTGTTCCGACGATTCGTCCGGCAGCGTCGTCCAGGACGCGGGAAGCGACGGAAGCGGAGAGTATCCAGATTTGGACAGGGAAGACAAAATCCCAGGCGATGTCGTGAAAAGGGGCCCGGAGACAGACCAGCATCCGCCGATTTTGCATTCCGACGAGTACCTGGAGCCGGTCCCGCTTCCCGGGCCGGTGAACACGGCTGGTGCCGAGGATTCTCCGTTCGTCCTCCCGGATGGTTCCGCACTCTACTTCTTTTTTACGCCCGATCTGCGAGTCCCCCCGGAAAAGCAGCTCCTGGACCAGGTCACGGGAATCTGGGTGTCGCACAAGGTGGCTGGTTCCTGGTCGAAACCCACCAGGGTGTGGCTCGAAGATCCCGGGAAGTTGGCCCTGGACGGGGCTGTCTGCGTCCAGGGTTCAGAGATGTGGTTCGCTTCTACCAGAGAGGGCTACAGCGGGGTCAACATGTTTACGGCCTCGCTCGTGGATGGACATTGGACGAACTGGGAGTATGTGGGCGACCGGCTGATGAAGGAACTCCAGATTGGGGAGGTGCAT
>CAZIJS010000021.1:28836-34593 GCA_964539505.1 uncultured Myxococcales bacterium | reverse complement strand
CGATTCCAGCCGCCACTCCCAGGGCGCCCACGTTGGTCACCCGGGCCTGGAGCTGGATTTCTCCCACGGAACAGCGGGACAGACCCGCGGTGAGGTCTACGGTCAGGTCCGGGGCGTTGAACACACCGGCGCCCTGCGCGTTTTGCCGGTAGTTGTTGAGGCCCGACGTGGTCCAGTTGTTCTGCTCGGTCATGGGCACATTGCCGTCCGAGGTGGCGTTGGTGACGTGATAGGTGTGTTGCGTCCAGACCCTCCTGGTGGGCACCCACTCGTCGTTGGCGTCTCCAAAGGCATAGATCCCCCTGAACGTTTCTCCGTGCGGACATTGCAGGATCTGGGGATCTGCGTTGGCCACCACCAGGATTTCAGAGTTGCCGTCACCGTCCACATCCACCACCAGGGGGTATTCGTGGATGGTGGCGCTCCGGTTGGGGCGTTCCAGCTCGATCCTGCCGTCGGACCCGGAGTAGACGCGCAGGTAGCATTCATCAGCGTAGACCACCTCCGCGGTGCCGTCGCCCTGGAAATCGAACACCGAGGACCCGGTGGCATTCGAGGAAAGGTCCTGGGTGGGAGACGACCATCGCACGAAGAGAGCTCCGGGGCCCGGCGGCGGATCTCCGCTTGGTTGAACAACGACTTCTCCGGGACGATTCACGTCGTAGACCGAATAGGAATAGCCTCCGGCCACGCCGATTTCGGGCCTGCCGTCTCCATCGAAGTCTGCGATGGTGGGCGGCCCGCCGCGGTTTTTGTTGCTGTCGCCGTTGGCCGGCATTGGGATGGCGATGGGCTGCGTGCGCAGGCCGGGGTTGGCCTGGCAAGCAGCATCGGTCGGGTCCTGGCCGCACCACAGCTCACCCGTTTGCCCATCGAGGATGCGGACCGTACCTTCCGCTGCCAGGATCACTTCCGGTTGTCCGTCTCCGTCCATGTCCGCCACCGCCGGGTAGCCGTCGGGCCCCGAATGCGTCCAGTACTGGTTTATGAGTACGATGGGCGGATCGCCTGGATTTTGTCCTGGTTGCCAATGGATTTTCCATGCGTCCCTTCCCGAGATGAGTTCCGGGTGTCCGTCCCCATCCAGATCTGCCAGGGCGGAGATGCCTCCGTAGTAATTCATGTTGGTGCCGAATCCGGCGCCTTCTCCCGGCGAGGCGCCTGCATCGAAGACCACCAGGCCGTCGTTGTCCAGGACGATGGCGCCTACGATGATTTCAGCCTCTGGGTCGTTGTCCAGGTTGGCCAGGGTCACTGCGGCATTGACCACCTGCATGGCATAGGGCGTGCCCGTCCCGTCATGGGCGACCCAGAGCCGAGTTCCCTGCCCATCGACAGCCACCAGATAGGATGGGCCGCCTTCCTGGCCGTCCAGCGTACGGCTGGCATAGATGATGTCGGCAAGACCGTCTCCGGAGACGTCACCCACGGCGATGGTGGCTCGGCCATGCGATCCGTAGGACCCGTTGGCAGGGTCATCGGTGATGCGGAGTTTCTCGGTGCCGTCTCTGCCGTCCAGCACCACGATGTCGCCTCCCATCCAACCCAGGCCGCTCACCATCCTTGTGGTGTTGACCACCACATCCGGACTGTCGTCTCCGTCCAGGTCCGCCACCACCGGGATGGAAATGATCTCGTCCGTCTCGTTCGACCATTCGACGGTGGCATCGAGCGACTCGAAATCGGGCACGATCTGACAGGTCACCGGGTCAGGCTGGGGGAGACAGCGCCCCAGGGTGGGTTCACAAAACTCGCCGGGCTGGACGCAGTCATAGGAGTCGTGGCATGGCGATCCAGGAGTGACACATTCGCCTGCCATGCAGACCTGGCCTTCGTCACAGCAGTCTGCCAGGTCGTCTCCGCAGCGCACCCCGGATTCGCATATCGGCAGGCATTGGTCTTCGACGCATTCTTCGTCGGTGCTGCAGCAGACCGCAGGAGTCCCGCAGAGCACCGTGAGACAGGGACCCGCATCCACTGCGCTGTCTCCGGCATCCAGGAACACCTGGGCGTCTGCCGTGGCGTCTCCCGAATCAATGGCCGCATCTCCTTGTCCACTGACTCCGTTGGACCCGCAACCAGTTGGCCAGGAAAGGACCAGAGGGATGAAGACAGACAGCAGGACGGTTTTGCGCAAGCCGCCATCGAGCCACTTTCTGGTCTGGTGGTGGAGTTGTCGAGGGGTCTTGTGTGGATTGTGACAGGAACGTGGCATGTTCGAACTCCCTGGTGGTATCCTGGACTGGATTCCACCGGTTTGTGGTTTCACCGGTTTTTTCAAGTATAGCACGCGTCTTGGCTGGGAAGGATTGGATTTGCCCACCAAGGTGCGATTCGATGGATAGCGACCCTGGAGAGTCCATTGCGCCTGCGAGCTGACAGATCGTCTCGAAAGCGACCAATCGGCATGGTGAGCACCTCGGGTGGGGCCTTCGTGGCCGAGTCGGCCCTTGCGCTGTCATCTTTTGGACCGGTGGAACTTCTGGTGCCGAAGCACAGGGCGCGCCATGCCTTGGATCGCATCGACGAGGTTTTGGACAGTCGCCTGGGCCTGGGTGTGACAAGGACGCCCTGGGTGATCCCGGTGGCACCAGCCTTTTTGCGAACCAGAGACGGCCAACGACGCCTTTTCGACCGTGGGGCCGTCGATGCCCTCGAAGCGCATCCCCGTCTGTGGCTCGACGCCGTGGGGGCGAGCTTAGGTTTGGCCCGGGCGGTGCGTCGCCGTGGGCCGCATTGGCGAGCCGCCCTGGCCCATTGGCTCGTGCCGTCAGGGCTGGCCTGTAGCCTGGATCGACGTCTTCCTTTGGTGGTGGTGGCGCATTCGGGTGACGTCCATTTGCTTGGTCGTCTCGGTCTGACCAAAATCATCATCCAAATGCTTGCCAGGCCTGCCCTTCGGTTGGTGGTGACGAGCCGTTTTTTGCAGGACAAGCTCCTGGGATCTTTGCCCTCCAGGCTTCGTGACTGGATGGAACCCCGCAGCATGGTACAGCCCATGGGTTTTTTCGCCCGGGACACGGGGCCCTGTCCTCCCGGTGAGCGCGCCGAGCGGGCCGGTGGGCTGGGACTCGATCCCAAGAGCAGGGTCGTGGTCTTCGCTGGGCGTCTCGAATGGGTCAAGGGGCCCGATATTTTCGTCTCGATGGCAAGGGTGCTTGCAGCAGGGCACCCAGACACCCTGTTCGTGCTGGCGGGCGAGGGCCCCATGAGGCGCCGGGTCCATTCGGCGGCCGGCGGACGGGTGCGTTTGTTGGGGCAACTAGAGCGCCGTGATTTGCTTCGTCTGTTGTCTTTGGCCGATGTGGTGGTCGCTCCGTCGCGAGTCCTTCACAATGGGAGGACGGAGAGTGCGCCGGTGATCCTGGCCGAGGCAAGGGCCCATGGAGCGGCTCTGGTGGCAGCCGACGTGGGGGGCGTGGGTGAATTGGTGCGCCATGGTGTAGATGGGCTGCTCGTTTCGCCCGGTGACATTGCCGGGTTCGTCGCGGCTGTCGACGCCGTCTTGTCCCACGACAGCTTCCGGAGGAAAATCGCCAGGGCGGGGCAGCAACGGGCCATGTCTCTGGATTGGTCTGTGGTGGCACCCCGGTTGGCCGGTGGGATCGATGAGGCCATCGAAGATGGTTTGCGAGAAGGGTGGAGTCGATGAGCATGGTGGTCTCAAACGAGCTGTCAGTGGTTCTTACTTTCCATAGGAGCATGCGGACAAAGACAGCGATGAGTAGAGGGTGCGCCCGGAGCTGTTTCGGACGATGGAGCCCAGGACTCGTGACAGGTCCATGTAGCGCAGGTTTGGGCCGAGAAACAGCGTGGCACTCTGGATGTCGCGGTAGGCGCTCCTGCTGTGTTCCAGCGCCGCCCTCAGTCCCGCCAGATCGGTGACCGGCCCGGTGAAGGGTTTGTCCGCCAGGGGCCCGGTGGCTGCATTGACGAGGAGGGACTCACCGTCGATCCAGATGGCCAGGGTTTTGTCCAGGCGACTCTTCCAGCGAGGTGTTTTGTCGGGACAAGGGACGATCTGGACAGTCAGGCCGCCCAATTTGCCTTGGAGATTGCGGAAGATCAGCCGGAGTTTTCTTCGGCCCGTTGATGCGAGTGCGGCCATGAGGCGGTGATAGCGCCTGGTTTCCACTCGGGCGTCTACGAGCAGCGCCGTGAGTCCGTCGGGCTTGAGGCCTGTTTCCCGCTGCCAGACCTGCTCGGCCTGGAGGATGGCCCGCTGAAGTGATTCGGCATCAAAACTTGGTATGGGTCGTCCTGGGAACACGAGCAGCTCCGCCATTCCCGGGATGACGAGGGATCCGCGGCGAGTATGGATCAGGGGGGCGATGCCTGCTGTCACGTCTGCGGTGCCCAGGGACACGAAGACCGGCGCTGCTGCGGGTTCGAAGGCCGGGCCGCAAAAGGCTGTCTTGCGGTAGCCTCGCTCCGTGGGCGCGAGCTCCGGGATGGGGAGAGGAAACACCAAGCCATCGAGTTTGGATGACAGCGGGGCTATCTCGCGTTTCAAGGCGGCGCTCAAGGGGCTTTGCGAATCCACGAGTCTCGTCAGAGTCTTGGTCAGAAACGCGAGGTTGCGCGCCAGGCGCTGTGAGGATTCAGAAATGAAGAGGGTCTGTTTGCGGTTGGTGAACCCCAGGCGATCCAAGGGGCAATGGAGGGCAATGAGCCGCTTTCTGAGTTCAGGCCGGGTTTGCACCAGGCGCGTGGTCAGTTCCGGGCAGCCGAAGGGACAGGACTCGGGCAGGTCGTCGGGGCAGACGAAGCCCAGGAGCTTTGCGACGAGATTCTGTCGTTGCCAGAAATGGGCCTTGGTGAGCCTGGTCATCGCGTCGGCCAAGGCACCTGCCACGATCACCGACGCCTCGGGCGCCATGGGTCCGCTACGGGCCATGGCTCCCAGGGCCTCGAGATAAGAGCCGTCCCACGTTGCAGCCTTCTCGAGTTGAAGCGTGAGCAGTTTTCTTGCCTGCTCTGCTTTCCACCGGACCGCTTCGTCGGTGGATTGGTCCTGGAGCCGTTTGAAGAGGCCTTGGATTTCCTGGACGACCCGCAGGCCGCAGCGGATGTCGCTTTTGGGGCAAGAAAAGCCGAGCGCCTGGGCCAGGCTTGAAATGGTCTCTGTGTCGGCATGAAAGGCACCGACGAGGTACCAGTCGAGGTATGTTTTTGCACAAAGCCAGCCCTTGTGTGCTTTGGGGAGATGTTTTACCGGACAGTATTTTTTGAGCAACTCTCCTGTCTTGGCGCCGAGACGAGCGACTCGGAGTTTTTCGGAGAGCTGTGCGGCCGAGAGTCCATTGCCTTTGCGGTGACATCCGCTGGAGAGAAGGATCAGTCCTGTGGTGATGGGGAGAAGGCGGCGGCCCGCCTTGGATGCGAGGCCTTCCTGGTGCTCTGTTGGCGTCATGATTTCAAGGCTTGTGCAGGAGACGAAGAGGCTGGAGAAGCGATGGAACCATCCTGTGCTGATACGGTGGCGCAGACCATGGCTCCATGTCGTTTCGTCAGAGCATCATCTGTCGCGGCGTGGGCGCTCGAAACGTGCACGTCGGCAGGCGCCGCGTATCCAGGTCGTTCCCACCGGGCAGTTTTTGTTGATCGTGATGCAGGCTCCATGGCGAAGCACTGTACCCCTGGGACAGCGCCTCGCACGCTTGCAGACGCCGTGGATTCTCAGCATGCCCTTGGGGCAGGCCTTGAAGGCTGCGATGCAGCCCTTGCCCGCCACGTAATGGGTTCCGGTCCGGCAGC
>CAZIJS010000021.1:19960-28736 GCA_964539505.1 uncultured Myxococcales bacterium | reverse complement strand
GGACATTGGGGGCGCGCTTGCAGACGCCCTTGATTCGGATCATGCCCCTGGGGCAGGCACGGACCGTGGGGATGCAGCCTCTGCCGGCGACACGGTGCGTACCGGCCGGGCAGCGGACATTGGGGGCGCGCTTGCAGACGCCCTTGATTCGGATCATGCCCCTGGGGCAAGACTTGACCACGACGCGGCGGCCATGACACATCCAGTGCCCGGCATTCCACTTCCAGCCGCGCGGGGTGCGCGTCCAGCGCCCTGGGGCCCACCGGCAGGCCGGCTTTCGGAAGGTCGGGGGACGCCGGATGCATTGTCCCTTGATCCAGACCCACCGGCCGTGCCACTCGTAGCGCCCGGGCTTCCAGTAGTGGCTCCGTCGGCAGCGACGCACCCGAACTCTCGGGGGACGGGGAGGTGCGATCTTGGGGAGCGTGACCGTGACCACCGGGCCGCCGGAAGGCTGCACCGTGGCGCCCTGGCATTGCCAATGCCCTGCATTCCATTTCCAGCCGCGCGGGGTGCGCGTCCAGCGGCCGCGCATCCAGGTGCAGGTGGGACGACGGTACTTGATGGGACGCATGACGCAGTGTCCGGCGACCCAGATCCACCGACCGCGCCACTCGTAGCGCCCGGGCTTCCAGTAATGGGTGGGCGGGCAGGCTTTGACCGTGATTTTGGGAGGGGCGGGAGGTGCGATCCTGGGCACCGTCACCGTGACTACGGGTCTGCGCGGCCGGACGGTGACATGCCCGGTGCAACGCCATCTGCCGGCGGTCCAGCGCCAACCACGCCTGGTTTTCACCCAGCGTCCCGCGGTCCATCGACAGCCCGCGCGACCTCTTGGGTAGGCCTTGCATCCACCAGCGAGCCAAACCCAGCGACGGCCGTTGTACTGCCAGCGCCCGGTTTTCCAATAAGAGCCGGCGGGACAGGCACGGCGCACTTCGACGCGGGGCGCCGGGGGGCGGACACGTACCACGACCGTGGCTGGTGCCACGGTGACAGTGGGGGTGCGCACGGTGACCCGGGCCGGTCTGGCCCGGACCACACAGCCGGAACTGAGGGCCGTGACACCCAGGCCGGCAACGAAGGCCAAGGGCCACAGGAGATGTGATTTCTTTCCCATCATTGTTCGATCCTCCTTAGATTCGAAAGCGGGGCGAGGCCGTTTTTGTTGGATTTCTGTTTCAGAAGGGAGCGTCATCTTCGCCGTGTCGAGGCCATCGTCCCGCTCATGGTGCTTTGTGCCAAAGTCGGCAAGCTATCTGCGGCAGCGCCAATGTCCGGCATTCCATCGCCATCCGCGACGGCTGCGGATCCAGCGACCGCGAACCCAGCGGCAGGATGCACGTCGGTAGGCACGGGGCCTGGCCACACAGCGACCCGAGACCCAGACCCAGCGGCCCCGCCATTGGTAGCGGCCGGGCCGCCAGTAGTGAAATCGGGGGCAGCGTCTGACCCGGACGCGGGGAGGGGCAGGGGGAGCTGCCGTGGGCAGGGAAACCGCCACGGTGCCTCCGCTGCCACTGACGCTGACAGTTGCGCCACCGCTGCTTACGGTCACCGAACCACCGGGGCCTCGAACACGAACAGCATTGCAGCGCCAGCGACCAGGGCTCCATCGCCAGCCGCGGGGAGTGCGAGCCCAGTGCCCGGCCACCCAGCCGCAGCCGACGCGGCCTCTCGGATAGGCCTTGCAACCGCCTGGGAACCAGGCCCAGCGGCGTCCGTTCCATTTCCATCGCCCGGACTTCCAGTAGGAGCCCCTGGGACAGGCCCTGCGGACTTCCACCCTGGGTGCCGGGGGACGCACGCTGACGAAGCCCGGTGCCACGGTGACCACTGGTTGGCGGACCACCACGGCCGGTCGTCGCACGTTGCAGCGCCAGCGACCAGGGCTCCATCGCCAGCCGCGGGGAGTGCGAGCCCAATGTCCGGGCACCCAGCCGCAGCCGACGCGGCCTCTCGGATAGGCCTTGCAACCGCCTGGGAACCAGGCCCAGCGGCGTCCGTTCCACTGCCAGCGTCCGGATTTCCAGTACGAGCCCCTGGGACAGGCCCTGCGGATTTCCACCCTGGGTGCCGGGGGACGCACGCGCACCACCGCCACGGGCTGGGTGACACGGACGGTCGGTGTGGTGACGCGCACTGTCGGGGTGGCCACGCGGACTCTGACGGGCCGAACCGTGACCCGGGCAGGTCTGGTGCGTACGAAGCAGCCGGACGTGCCAAGGATCGTGATGGCGGCGAGTACGACTCCCGCAGCGATCGCCATTTTACCATGTTTGGTCATGGGAAACTCCTTGGAAAGCATTTCTGTAAAAGACAAGACGACCCTCATCTGGGACGTCGGTTCCAGATTTTATGCAGGAGGCCAGGAATTATCGCGGGGCCTCCCATGGGAGTTATCGTCGGCAGCGCCAGTGGCCAGGATACCATCGCCAACCACGGGGGCTGCGGACCCAGCGTCCGTTCACCCAGAAGCAGCCGCGCCACCTGCGCGGATAGCGCTTGCAACCGCCTGGGAACCATACCCAGCGGCGTCCATTCCATTGCCATCGACCGCTCTTCCAGTAAGAGCCGGCGGGGCAGGCCCGTCGGATTTCCACTCTGGGTGCCGGGGGACGCACGCGCACCACCACTGGAGCGACGCGCACCGTGGGAGTTGCGACGCGCACCGATGGTCCCCGCACCGTCACTCGACCTGGTCTGGCGCGCACGAAACAGCCGGCCGTGGACAGGGTTCCTACGGCCAGCGCCAGTGCCACGATGAGAAGCAGTTGGTTTCTTTTCATGGTGTCATCCCCTTTCTTTCTTTGCGTCGACATCCTATCGTCGGTTTCTCCAGGTTGTGTGGATTTTTTTGAACCATTGTTATATACGACAGTCTCAATCAACGATTCAATACAAATCGACTTTGAGTCTTATTACGGAAGATGGGCGAGAATCTGCCCCCAACCGATGAAGTGGGATGTGTTGTGACGGCCATGCATTGAAGATCGAAAGGACACCGTCGGATGGAGATGCTGGCATTGCTTGACAGAAGGGAGATGCTGGCATTGCTTGACAGAAGAGGGGAAAGTCTTAAAAAAAAATCTCGTATCGTCGATTCACGGGGAAAGTTACATTGAAGGCTTGTCGTGGAATCCATTGCGCTCACTGATTTAGACGTTCCCCAGAAGTACCTTCCGGTCCGGGTGGTGGTGGACGATGGGGTGTCTGTGGTGGTCGAGGCGACCAACCGCGGCACCAAGCGCGTGGTGTTTCTGCGTTTCTGGCGCGGGCAGGATCAATCGGCCGATTGGAATCGTCATTTGGCGCGGCTCGTCAGAGCCGTGGTAGCGGCTGGTTCGGAACACTTGTTGCAAATTTTGGACATGGAGGTGGGGGGCCAGGACAGTGGCCCCGTGGTGGTTCTCGAAGCGGTCAAAGGGCGGACCCTGGCTGAAGTCATCAAGGCCGATGGGCCCTTGGCTCTCGGCCGGGCTTGTCGCATGGCCATAGGGCTGGCCAGGGCCATCCAGGATTGCCACCAGTGGGGCATCACCCCGGTAGAGCCCACGGTGCAGCGGGTTTTCCTGACTCAGTTTGCTGGGCAACGCGATTTCGTCAAGGTCTTGGCCCCCAATGTCGTTGGGGTCACGGATTGGGAGACGAAGGTCCGTGACACAGTAGGCTGGGTGCGGGTCGTCTGGGCCGCACTCACCGGACAATCCGGTCCCGTCCCACCCGACGAAGAAACGGCTGCCAAGCGTCTCAGGGATGTCACGGGCGCCGACGAACAGGATGTGGAGGTCCTGGCGCGTCTCGTCGTGGACGGGGCACTTGGTGAAGTGGACCTGGCCGAACTTGCCGGACGGCTCGAAGCGGCCGGGTTGGCGGATCCTCCCTCGGTCCACCCGAGTGTCAGCTTCGAAACGAGGTTGCCGCAGATAGAGCCCATCATCGAGGAACCGGGAACCCTGTTCGATGATGTGGTGCCACGCTCTGAGGGGGGGGGGCCTCAGGGGCGCATCCGGCCTTGGCACCTCGCCCTGGCTTCATTCGTGGGATTCTTGCTGGGGGGGGTGTCTGCTGCTGCCCTTTTTTGGGGGCTGCAATCCAGGACGAAATCCTCACAGGGCGCGACGCCTTCGGAGGGGGTGGTGCAAGAACTCCAGGATGCCGGCAGCTCGGAACCAGCAGAGGACCAGTCTGTTCCCGGGCAGGTCAGCAACGCGCCGCCTTTGAAGTTTGCCGTGGCATACTATTCTCCTTCCCCGTTGGTGACCAAGGAGATGCGTAGTCTGACCCGGTATCTGACCCGGGCGCTGGGGCGGCGGGTGCAGTTCGTCAATCTTTCCCACGAGCAGGCCGCCAGGAAGTTGGACAGTGGCTCTTTGCAGATAGCCGTGTTTTCACCATATATGTATGTTCTCAACAGAGTCCGGTACCGTCATTTCAAGCTTCTGGTCAGTCATTTGTCCGATGGCAACCTGACCTATCAGGGGTTTCTCGTGGTCCGTTCGGACAGCAAGATCACCAGTCTGTCGGATGCAAAGGGGGCCAGGATCTGTTTCGTTTCACTCCAGTCCACGTCTGGGTACCTCTTTCCTTTGGCACTGCTCAGGCAGCATGGGATCGATCCTCAACGAGACTTCAAGATGATCCGGTTTTCCGGCACCCACGAGGGTGTGATTGCAGATCTGCAGGAGCACCGCTGTGACATCGGCGCCGTGAGTTCTCCGGCATACCTCAATGCAGCCCGTAAGAGTGCTTTGCGAATGGTGGCCGTGACGGATCGGATTCCTGGGGACGCGTACTGCGTGACCAGCCATTTGCGAAAGTCGGTCATCGACAAGATTCGGCAGGCTTTCCTGTCATTCAATCCGAGGAAGTACCTCCATCGAGCCTACTTGGGAGAACTCCATCGGATCACGGGGTTTCAAAAGGTAAACGACGCCCACTACGACCCGATCCGTCGCGTGCATCGAGCCTTGTTTGGAAAGCCCATCACAGCGAAGACGGCCATTCGTCCCCTGGTTCCACGATGACGGCTGGTGGGGCTAGCGTGGCGTCGGTGCTTGCGGTTCACCGAATTCACGTTCGATCGAGGTATAGTAGTCGATGACACGGCGCACGTAGCGTCGTTTCTCCAGGTAGGTGCCAGGGTAGAAACTGCGTTTGAAACCATAGATAATGGTGTTTTTCAGATCGGCCGGGTCCAGGTCGAGATGGTTGACGGCTTTTCTGAGTTCTTGAGAAACCGTGGTGTTCGAAACGGTGCGGTTGTCCGTGCAAAAGGTCACCGAGAGTTTTTCCTGGGCCATCTTGCGGTAGGGGTGCTGCGATAGGTCGTGAAGGTCTGGATGTGTCTGCAGATTCGATGTCAGGCAGATTTCCAGAGTGATTCTTCTGTCGGCGATAAACTGGGCGAGGTCTTCGACGAATCCTTCCTTGTCAGCAATGTCTGGGTCCTGGATCATCTCGGGGTCGAACAGGTGTGTTCCATGTCCGATTCGGTCTGCATGGAGTTCTGTGATGGCCTGGAAGATGCTTTCAGGGCCGAAAGCTTCACCGGCATGCACGGTCTTTTTGAGGAAGTGTTTGTGTGCATAAGCAAAGGCCTCCCGGTGGGCCACGGCAGGATACCCGGCTTCCTGGCCGGCCAGGTCGAAACCCACGATGGGTAATCCAGCCTCGTTACGGACCTGCACCGCGGCCCTGGCCATTTCCAGGGATGCCAGGGCGTATATCCACTTGGGTTCGGAATGGGCATGGACCGTCAGGAGTTGGTCGTAGTATTCCGAAAATCCATGCTGGAACATGCGCAGGGCACAGACGATGATGCCGAACTCAAAGGGAGGTTCCTTGCCGTCACGGACCGCGGGTCTGGCGTTGAACTCGTCTCTGGCCTTGGACAAGCCGTCGCTGACGGCCCTGAGCACATTTTCGCAGCTCAGGTGTTGATGGATGTGGAGTTGCGGAGCAAAGCGGACTTCGAGATACCGGACTCCCTCGGCTTGTGAATCGATACCAAGCTCGTAGGCCACCCGAAACAGGGCGCTTTCCGTTTGCATCACTGCGATGGTATATGCAAATCCCTCCAGATATTCTCCGAGATCACCATAGCTGTCTTTGAAGACTTTTTCCCGTAGTCCGGATTCCGTGTCTGCCGGCAGTTCGACGTGATACTGTTCGGCCAGTTCGATCAGGGTGCTCAGTCGAATGGAACCATCGAGATGGACGTGGAGATCGGTTTTTGGCAGTCGTTGCAAAAATTCGTCTGTGATCACAATTACCTCCGGGGGGGGAGCAGGGCGGCCTTAGGGCGTCGATCGGCTGCGATATCGTCGGGAAAGCCAGCAGGCTGGATCCTGTCCTGGCGGGTCAGGACCAAGCTTGCCTCGGGGCCGGAAATCTTGAGTTGGTCTGGGTCGTAATCGAGGGTGATGGTGAGGTTTGTCGGGCGCACATTGCGCTGTTCGCAAGGGCTGTGTCTCTTGAGGGGGGCGGCGAGAGACAAGACGAGCATGGCGCCTCGAAGATATCCTTCGAAGCGCCATCGCAGGGCTCGGACGATTTTGAGTGAGTGGCTGCATCGATAGGACTGGCCGTCTCCCGATGTTCTGACATCCGTGCGATCCCGCAGACCGACGACCTTGTTGCCTGCCTGCCGAATGTGCCACATTTCCTGCCAACTTGCCTGGTCGCCTCCATGCAAGGTTTTCCTGTTGCGCCCCATCCACAGTCCGGTCAGGTTGCGGCGGCGCAGGACCTCCTGTCCTCCAGTCCAATGGATGTGCAGATTGCCGGACTCGATGACTCCTCGATACGAATCCAGGCGGCGCTGCCCATCGTCACAGGGACTGGGTTGGACCTGCACGGAGACTTCTTTCAGGGTGATATGGGTTCCCTCTACGATGCCCTTGATTTGATAGACGGCGATGCGTTGGTACCGTACAAGGCCGTTGCAGGCATAGGGTTTGCCCTTGGCAGACAGAAAGGTCACTTTCCGTCGGTAGCGACCGCGGATGCTGGTGCCCTCCTGGACGAGCAGCCAGGCCTCATCTTCACTGCGGATGTCGCCGTTCTTCGTCTGGAGTCGGTTGTGCCAGTCCCACCAACCAGAGATGTCGGGCTTGTTGGCCCATGCCGGCACAGAGAGGTTCATCAGCAGCACGACGACCAGGAAAGCCTGCCGGGATGACCCTGTTCCTGTCACGGGTCGGTGGCAACGGCGCCGCGCTACAGTTCGTCGTCTGAGGAACCGTGGGATTTCGATTTGCCGTAGTTTTTCAAAAACCATTGTGCTTTTTTGTACCATGTGCTCCCCGGCGGCACCATTCGGGTGACTTGACGCCAGTAGGAACGGGCCTTGTTCAAATTCGAATCCTTGACCACGTATCCCTTGTTGAAGATCCCTCTGGCCTTTTGATCGAGCTGGGCCATGATCCGCTGGACCGCAGCGCTGTTTCCGCCGTATCTCCTGGCGAGAGTAGCTGCCCGGTAGGCCTGCTGGTATCGGCCGGAGGACAGGGCGCTGCCGGCGGCGGCCCTGGCAACTTTTCCAAGCTGTGCCTTGATATACCCCCCATGGACACCCCGGCTGATGGAGCGATCCAAGGACAAGGCCTTCAAATAGGCGTTCATCGCCGCCATGCTGTTTCGGGACTTGTTGGCCTCCGCTCGTTGGAATGCCGCTCCCATTCGTTTGACCTTGGATGCCAGTGCCGCCGTTCTCCTGGCTCTGGCGCCCCGTTGGTTTGCTGCCAGTCTTCTCAGCTCGGCTGCCGCAGCACTCCAGTTGCGTGCCTTGTAGAATGCGCGAAATGAGGCGTTCGTGGGTGTCGTTCCACCCCGGTTGACGTTCCGCTCCGTTCGATGGATGGGCGCTCTGGGCGCTCCAGGTCGTGATTCACGGCCAGCCACTGGTCCCTTGTCCGGGGACTGGGTGTCTTGGTCCTGCTTCGCGTCAGGTTCATTTTTCTGTTCTGGGGGCGGCGATTCAGGTGGGGGCGGCGGCCCCCCGAGTTGATGTCTGAGCACCAGTGCGGGCCGGTAGTCTGGCAGCAATGCAATGGCCTTGTCCACTTTCGCCCTGGCCATGGCCTTGAAGCGCTTGTCCGCGGCGAGGGGAGCGGCCTCTTTGAGGAGCTGGTCGACCCGTTGTTTCCTGGCGGCGTGGATGAGCTTTTGAGCTGCATCGTAGTAGACGGTTTGTTTGCCCACGAGTTTTGCGAGGACCTCTGCACCAGTGGGGTCACCCGAGGCGAGGGTCTGCTTTGCTTTCGCGAGATTGCTCTTGGCTTCCTTGTTTTTTCTCACTTCCTCCAGTTTGGCCTGGATCACGGCATTGTTGGGGTCAGCCACGGCCATTTTGAGGAGCAGCACCTCTGCAGCAGACCATTGTTTTTTGTGGACGAGGTCGAGAGCCTGCTCGTAGAGGGCCTGGAGGTTTGGTTGATTCGACTGCTTGGCAACGACTCTCCGCTTTTTTGGTGGCCCCTTGAGTTTTGCGATCATGGCCAGGGTGAGAAGGCTGAGGATGAGAAACAGCCCCAGGAAAACGATGATCTTTTTTCCGGTGGTGTCTGTGAGACGTCCGAGGAACCCGGTGAATCCACGTTTTCTCGGGGGCGCCACGACTCCCGTCGGCGGGCTGATGTCGGGCTGGGGCACGATCCCCGCAGGTCTGGGGTCCACCCGCTCTGTGGCTGCACCGGGACCCATGGGCCGCGGAGGTCGCTGAGCGGGCGCTGGTCTGGGCGCGGGTGCGGGTCGCTGAGCGGGCGCTGGTCTG
>CAZIJS010000021.1:0-19860 GCA_964539505.1 uncultured Myxococcales bacterium | reverse complement strand
CGGGCGCCGGTCTGGGCGCCGGTGCGGGTCGTTGAGCGGGCGCCGGTCTGGGCGCCGGTGCGGGTCGTTGAGCGGGCGCCGGTGCGTGCTGAGCATACTGTTCCGCCACCATGACGGGCTGCTCGGTCGGCAAGCCCCGGGCTTCCGGCCAGCGAAATACGAGTTTCGTTTTCCCCAGTTGGATGATGTCTCCATCCATAAGGCCGTGTCTCGCCACACGGACGCCGTTGACTTTCGTACCGTTTCCACTGCCTTGATCGATGAGCACGAATCCCGACCCATCGAAGGATATGAGCACGTGTTTTCGTGATACGGCCAGGTCGGCCAAGACAAAATCACATTGGGTGCCACGGCCCACCATGGCGTCGGCCCAGGGCAACTCGAAGAAACGGCCGCGGTCGTTGCCTTCGACGACTTCCAGCAATGGCACCACGTCCGTGGTGTCTTGGGCAGTGTCTGAAGGGGCGCCGTACGCGAATTCGTTGGGCGGCGGGGGTGGCGGTGGCATATTTCGAGACCTTGGAGACATGAGGAGGATTTTACGTTAAAGTGCCTTTTGCGGCAAGTAGAAGGTCTTTTGTGTTTTGTGCGTTGGAGTCTATCTGGGTGGTCGATGTCGAGAGCAACGCTTGGGAAATATGAATTGAAGGAGCCTTTGGGCAAGGGGGGGATGGCCACGGTCTTTCTTGCCTGGGACATGGAACTCGAACGGAAAGTAGCCGTCAAGGTGCTCCATCCGCTGATGGGTGATCGTCCCGAGGGGGTGGCTCGATTCCACAGGGAAGCCAAGGCGGCAGCTCGACTCAAACATCCAAATATTATCGAGATTTATGACTTTTCTCCTGGGGCGGACGACGCTCCTCCCTATCTGGTATATGCGTATGTCGCGGGACCGAATTTGTCTGAATTCATGGTGCGTCATGCCCCGCCTCTGCCGGAAACAGCGGCCCTTGTGGGGCGCTGTCTGGCGTTGGCCTTGGCAGCGGCGCATGAGCAAGGCATCGTCCATCGAGACATCAAGCCGGAAAACGTGCTGGTGGATCACAGTGGAAAACTCGTGCTCACTGATTTTGGGATCGCCAGACTGGCGGGCGATGAAACGCTGACGTCCACGGGTGCCGTGTTGGGGTCTCCTGCCTACATGTCGCCGGAACAGGCTCGAGGGGAGCGCACGGATCATAGAAGTGATATTTTCTCCCTGGGCGTTTTGCTCTATCGTCTCGCCACGGGCAAGCCCGCCTTTTCCGGCTCGACACCGGTGGCCGTTCTTTCGTCGGTTCTCCAGGGCGCCTTTGATCCGCCGGTGCAGGCAAGACCGGATATCGGGCCGGACTTGGCGCGTGTCCTGGAGCGGTCCATGGCCATGTCTCCAGAGGATCGATACCAGTCAGCCAGGGACATGGCGGCTGCTCTCGAGGCTGTGGCCCAAGCGGGCGGCATCCATGACTTCGAGGGGGAGCTGACCGATTATCTCACGTCTCCAGACAGGCACGAAGCCCGGATAGAGACGTTGGTGATCGAGGCGACCTTGGAACGGGCCCGCAAGAACCTGGTGAGCCGGCCTGCTCTCGCATTGTCTCTCTTGGACAGGATTTTGGCCTTCGATCCCGGCCATCCAGGGGCCATTGCGCTCGTTCGTCGCTTCAAGGGGCTCAAGCTGCGACGCATGCTGCTGGTGACCGCTGCGGGTCTTTTGGCAGGGGTAATGGCGGTGGCGGGGACCACGTGGATGCTTGGGACTCGCCATCGCAGGGGGCGACAAGGCCGGCAGGCAGTGGGCCCAGCTTTGGCCGATGCCGGGCACGACGCCAAGATGTCCGACACCGACGTTTTGGGGAGCATACGGTCTCCCTCTGTGCCGTCTTTGGACGCAGTCGAGATGGCCTTGGATGCCGCCCCTGGGCATCGTTCAGGCGGCAGGTCGAGGGGAGGGAGATCGCACCGCGGAGTCAGCAGAGGGGCTGTTTCTCGGCATCGAGGCCTGGCACCCACCAAGATTTTGGCGGGTGATGCCGGGGTGGCTGGCTCCCGCAAGCCGCACCTGGATGCTGCCGTTCGGTCACAGGGTACAGCAGGTCATTCGAAACCTGCCACAGCCGAGTCGGGCCGGATTCTGGTTTTGGTCAAACCTTGGTGCACTGTGTATCTCGACGGAAAAAAGATGGGTCGGTCTCCGAGCAGCAAGCCTTGGCGGGTGGCAGCGGGGCGGCATCGGCTGGTCTGCCGACAGAGGCCGGGCGAACCTGGGTTCAGCCGGACCGTGACGGTGAAGGCCGGCGAAATGCTCCGAGTCCAAGGCTCGTTGTTGAGCCCTTGTCGTGTGTTGGTTCCTTCCGGCCGGGCTACCTGGCTCATCGATGGGACCCCACACAAGGCAGGGACCTACCGGCTTTCTGCGGGTCGGCACCGGGTGCAGGTCCTCAGCGCCGAGGCTGGACGCCGAACCAGGTGGGTGCTCTTCACGCCTGGTGGTTTTTGTCGATTGGCAGCCGATCCTGCGCCGCATTGCGCTCGTTGACAGGGGATACTTTGCCTTCGACTCCCCGTGCCTCCCTCCTTATCGAGTGGGCAGCGGTTGTCGCGTCAAGGATTGTTCCACCTTGAATTGGCTCCGCAGCGGGATTGTGGTACCCTTCGGTTTTCGCGACATTTTTGTCCTGATTTTCTTTCTGCACACATGGATGTGGATCTGTCGGTGAGGGGGGGATGCAGTAAGACCGATTCATCGACCATTGATCAGGAAGCTTGTGTTGGGCCTTGGGTTTCCCGTACCATGGACATGCGTGGTCGTTGGGGAATCGTGGGTCTGGATGCGATGGGCCCGAACATTGCAGTGACATGGGAGCGCCATGGATACTTTCGTACATACTCGGTGGATTGCAGCCTGGCTGAGCATCCTGTCTCTGCCTGGTTGCTTGTTTGTGCAAAAGATCGAACCCGTCAACAAGAGGCCGCAGGCAGATGTGGATCTGCTCACAGAAGGACCTTTCTACGTGGGAACGCGGATCCTCGTCAGCGCAGAGCAGAGTCGGGATCCAGACGGCAGGATCGTGCGGTACGACTGGAGCATCGAGTATGACGTGACCGATCAGGAGGCCTATCGGGATTGCGGGGTTGGGTTCGATCCTTGTGGAGTCGGCGGCGGGGCCACCTGCTGTTTCGTGCCCATGGCCAAGACCGTTTTTACCATCAGGCTGCGCACGGTGGACAATCGTGGCCTGGTGAGTGAAGGGGTGGAACGGACCGTCGATGTTTCCGATCGGGCACCCCAGGCGGTGGTGACGCGCGACACCGTGCCCAATGACCGCGGGCATTATACAGTGGGCCAGGATGTCTGGTTCCATGCCCTCAATTCCAAGGATCCAGACGAGGGTGAGACCCTGACCTATGGATGGTTCATGGCGACGCGGCCTCCTGGATCCTCATCGGCTGCATTCCGATTCGTGCCTTCCGACGGGGACCGCAATCCCACAGACGACCCCGCAGGGGCTGTTCGTTGTCTCGTGGTTCCCGATTACCCGGGAACCTACGAACTGGGACTGACTGTTTCCGACGGAGAACTGGATGCAACCGACACGTTGTATTTCGAGGTAGACGAAGACGGGCCGCCCTGCATCGAGACCACTGCACCGGATGCCGGTACGAACCTGCTGATTTTTTCTTCCCAGGAAGATCGGCGTATCGAGGTCTTGTCGGTGCGAGACGATTTGGATCCCTATCCTCCCTTGGGATCGATCCATTTTTCATGGTTTTTGCAGTACAGGGAGTCCGGGCCATTCGTGGAGGTTTCCGGGCATGACGCTCCCGACTTGTTCTTGCCGGCTGGAAGCTTTCAGCCGGGCCAGCGCATTGCTGTGCGGGTGGCGGTGCAGGACCGGGTGGAGCGAGATCTTTCTTCCTGTGCCCAAGAGGACAGGGAATGTCGTCTGATCAACGACTGTGCGCAATGGGTGACATGGAACATCGAATTTCGTTAAGGATCGGTTCGAGAGGTGCAACGATGACATGGAGACATCGAATACTGCGGCTGTTTGTCGTCTCGTGGGCTTTGGGAGGCTTTCAATGGGGTTGCATGGGAGACGATGCCTCTGGAATGATGAACAACAACGGCCCGGACGCCTCGCATTGTCTCGGGGGGGAGCTTCGGTTCGAACCAGTTTCCCCGGGAGAGGGGGACATGATTCGGGCCAGGCTCGTGCCCGCGGGGCAAGAGACGATTCTGTCGGTGAGTTGGAACGTGTCTGGGCCGGGCGGGCCGGTGGCGTTCGATCCGAGAGAGGAAAACCGGGCCGTGGAATTCAAGGCCCTGGTTGCGGGTGGATACAGCGTGGAGGCAGACCTGCAGACGGATCGAGGGACTTGTTCGGTAATTGGAAGTTTGTCGGTGCATTCCGCCGAGGCAAAGAGTGCCATGTATCGCTTCCTGTTCACTCCCTCGGATCCAGGGAGTTTTCCCCGTCAAGAAAAGGTGGTCAAAATCTATGAGGACTCACCGGTGTCTGGACAGTCCTTTCCAATGGATGAAGGCAGCGAGGTGACGCTGGCGGCACGAGGTCCCAACGGGCCGTTGTCCGCCTATCTGCGACTCGTGCCCAGGTCAGGCGGACTGCTCCTTCTGGACGGATTTTACGACACCAGTGCTCCTCTGGTCTATCATTTGGACAGCAATGCAGCCTATGACGTCTCGGTGATTCCCGAGTCGGCGGCCGTGGCTCCCATGAAGTTCGATGCGTTGTCCACTGTGGAGCTTGCCGGGGGCGCACCTTATCAGTTCATCCTGGACAGCGGTCGAGCCTTGGTGGGCGATGTCTTGGATTCCTCGCAGCAGGGGTTGTTGGATGCGGACGTGTCCTTGGCTTGCGGCGACCATCCGCCGGCTCTTTCAAGCACTGACTTGAGTGGTCACTTCGCCCTTGCCGTTCGGCCGGGCGCTTGCAGCCTGGCAGTACGGCCTGCTCCGGAAACAGGACTGCCGTCTGCGGAGTTGGATGTCTCCCAGGGCTTGTCCCTTCCTGCGTCGGGAAATCTCGATGTGACCGTTCGATTTGCAGAAGTTCCCATGGGCTCTCTGGATCTCCAGGTTCTCTACCCAGACGGCCAGGCCGCCTCCGGAGCGAACGTCCTTTTCGTATCTCGGGACGCGTCCGCTGTGGCGCAAGTGACCGCTTCTCTCGATGGCATCGAGCAGGGGAACTGGTCTGCTTCAGGGCACTGGCAAACCGATGCGGTGACCGATGCCGAAGGCCGATTGTCTTTGTTTTCTGTTCCCGCAGGGCGACTTTCTGTGCTCGTAGAACCGGAGAGGAGAGTTTTCGCCGGCAGGTTCGACGTGGATGTCACGCCGTCGGAAACGACGTCTGCAGTACTTTCCCTTTCAGACCCGGTGGTGGTCCAGGGGAGGGTGTTCGACCCGGGGGATCCGAGCCGCGATATGAGTCTGGTGCGCGTGGGGGCTGTCATCAGGGAGGGAACCGGAGCCACCTTTTCCGGGTATTGTGCAGCGGACGGCACCTTTTCTCTGGAAGTCCCCTCTGGATTGACTTTGGATTTGATGGTCGTTCCGGAGCGACGGACTGGACTCGTGCGCCGTCTGTTCGCCGATCTGGTTTTCCAGGAGTCGGGCGCCGTGCCGGGCCAGGAAAGCGGTATTGCGTTGGAGCAGGGTTTGCCTGTGACGGGAACGGTGGAAGCCGTGAACGCGGGAGGCACGTTGGTCCAGGTGTTTTGTACGAATTGTGACAATCCCGAGCCGTGGGACGAAGCTGTGGTAGACAGCACTGGTGCATTCTTCGTGCTGGTGCCGAACCCACGGTAGACCGGATGAACCGAGCAATCGTGGCTCGTCGTGGCGGGCCAAGGAGGGGTGCTAGATGACCGCCTGGGTCTTGCTGATGGTGTTGTTTGGTGCGCAACAGGGCGCTCAATGCGGCGATGGACCGGCGCAGCGCCTGGATTGTGCCCAGGATGCATTTCAATACGGCAAGTACGACGACGTGGTTCGGCTCCTCCGGGTACCGGTGGAGGAGGGGGCTTTTCGTGTCCAGGCCGACCAGGTCGAGGCTCTTCGAATCTATGGGATTGGGCTGTATCTCACCAACAGGCGCGCGGCGGCAGCGCTCATATTCAAGCGCCTGGTGCGCCTCGATCCATCCCTCCATTTGGATCCCCGGCTCGTGCCCCCTGAGGTGGTGCGGGCCTTCAAGCGGATTCGGGCCGAGGTGATCACGAGGCGTCTGGCCTCGGTGCGGAAGGAGTCCAGGCCCCTTTGGCTCTGGAACCTCATCCCTCCTGGTGGACAAATACAGAATCACCAGTACGTCAAGGCCTGGCTCCTGGGCGGCGGTGAATTGATTTTCTTGGGACTCAACCTGGCCAGCTATTTTGTCCTGACATCCGACCGATATCGGAAGGACGGCAGTTATGTGGTTCAAGATGCCGAGGGAAACATCATCGAAGACCACAGGACCCTGGCCAGGAGCATGCAGGTCGTCAACTACGTCTCCTTTGGGCTTCTCCTGGGCACGCTCATCTACGGCGTCGTAGACGGCTGGGTGGTGATGCACAGGGTTTTGGTTGCCCGCCAGAGGAGACGAGCCCTCCTTTTGCGCCAGCTTCATGCCTCGGATTCCGGGACCGGGGCTTTGCTGCGTCTCAGCTTCTAGGCCACGGGGTAGTCGGCGAAGGAAAACCGACGAGATTGGCTGAAACGGTTGACGGAAAGAAGGTTTCAGGTAATGCTCTAAAACACGGGCAACCGCCCGGTGACAACTCTTGCAGTGGACTCGCAAAGTCGTGCCGACCCGCGGTATCGACAGGGTCAGTGCCATGGCGGCGGTGGCGCACGCGGATCTGAATCGACGCGATCAATCGAAGTGAGTTTGGACGTTGGCCAAGAAGAAGCGCAAGAAGCGAAAGCGCAGTTCCTCCAAGCGGTCGAGCGAATCGTCTTCGTCGCTGGTTCAGAAGGTTTCTGCTGGGACTGAGGCTGCATCGCAGGCCCGGTCTTCGAGTGGCGCCGGATCCCCTTCGACGTCGCAATCCTCTGGGCAGGCGGGGGGCATCACCAGTGGTGTGGTGGCCGGTGCGCTCCAGGTGCAGCAGCCCAGCGAGGAGGAGATGCAGGCCGTTAGAGCCGGTGTTGTGCTCGGATCGGTGGCGGTGGATGAGGATCTGACCCCGGTCCTTCCAGTCGAGTCCAAGGGCCGGTCCGAGACCGTGGCTTCCGATGCCGCCAGAGAGGATGGTGCCGGGGCGGCTTTGGCAGTGAGTTTTGGACCCAAGATCGTCGTAGACGACGAGTACCGTGTTTTGGCAGAGACCCTCGAGGACAAAGAACAGGATTTCGGGTCCTTGGCCGAGGGAACCGCAGCATCCAAGGCGTTGGCGGCGCAGAAGGATGCGGCAGCCCAAGAAAAAAAGGCCGGGCCGGGGGGTCCGGCGGCCTCGGATACCACGGAGCGCTTGCTCAAGGTGGAGGTGCAGCGACGGGTCGTCTCTGATTTGGATCTCAAGACCCTTGCCGAGAAGAGAGCGCGCGACGAAGGGAAATGGGATTCGCCGGGCTTCCACACGGGGAGAACCGCCAAGTTGGACATGGACGGTGTCAGTCTCCTGCCCAAACAGGTCACAGATGCCCAGGGACGGTCCAGGTGGGTGCATCCTTCACCATTTGCGTTGAGCCCGGATATCGAGACAGCCCCCCAGAAAAAACTTGGTATTCCTGCCTCCCCGAAAAAGGCGGTTCCGTCGGTTGGTGATGAGTCTGTCAGGCCGTTTCCTCCTCCTGTCAAGACGGTCAGAGACAGTCAGCCCCCGCCGCCCCCCCCGAAAGATCACGGCGCGGTGATGGCAGCCTCTGGAAAAACGGCGCTTCCAGAGCCGCCGCCGCCCGAGCCGAAGGCGTCTGTGGCCGAGCCGCCGCCACCCGAGCCGAAGGTGTCTGTGGCCGAGCCGCCGCCACCCGAGCCGAAGGCGTCTGTGGCCGAGCCGCCGCCACCCGAGCCGAAGGCGTCTGTGGCCGAGCCGCCGCCCGAGCCGAAGGCGTCTGTGGCCGAACGGTCTGGTTCGAAGGCGGTTTTTGAATCTGTGACACAACCTGTCCTTGGCCGGCCGATGCCCGTTGAATCCTCTTCTGAGCATGGGGTGGTGACGAGTGCTTCGGGTGGAGCCGATGTGTTTTCCGGCGCATTGGAATCGGAGGTTGCGCCTTCGTCGGAGAGCAACGCGACTCGAAAGGATGCCAAGGCTGCGTTGGCCCGGCGGGCCTCTGGACGCAGGAATCCATCCAGTGGGTTTTCGGCACTGGAGAAGGCGTTTTTCGACCAGGATCTCGAAGACGAGTCGGATGAAGACACATTCGAAGATCTTTTTGGCTCCGAGGAGAGCAAGTCTCCCTCCCTTTGGAACTGGATTCGCGGCAGGCCCGCTTCTGGCGCGGCTGGAAGGGCTCCGAGCAAGGGTGCAGCCGGCGGCAACGGCGCTTCGAAAAAGGCGAACGGGTCAGGGCGAAAAGGGTCGGCGGGCAAGAAGTCAGGCGGGTTGAAGAAACAGCGAGGCGCTGCTGGAAACAAGTCCAAGTCCAAGTCGAAGGAGACGCAGAAGTCTGGTTCCAGGTCCAGAAAATCCAAGGGGCGCTGATCCGGCTGATGCGTCTTCGTTTCGGAACATCGAATTGGCGGGGGGCGTTGGTGTGAAGGGACGGATGGCGCGTGCGGTTTTTCTGCACTATCGTGTTGTGACTGCCTGATATCCGGCCTGGGTGAAGCGATACCGGATTCTTTTCGGGTCGCTCCAGGGAGTGAGGATTCCCTGGATGTCTCGTGGGGGGGGCTGTCGGTGGTTGTCCTGGGTGAACCCTTGGCAACGGTCCACCCAGAATTCCATGTCATATCCTCTGCCGTGGCGGATATAGCGGTACTTGTTTGTCAGGATACGTCCCGGCATCTTGTGCAGGACCTCCTGGCCGAAGATCAATCCAATGCCGCCGGTGTCCCGGTATCGATAGATGAGGAAAACCTCACGGGAATTGGGCCCGTGAATTTGTCTGAGTCGCACCAGGAGTTCGGGCTGTCCGTCTCCATCCATGTCCCGGGCGGCGAATCTGAGAATGTCGCGGCTGTTGGCCACTGGGAGAGTCATGTAGAAATATCCTCCACCAGTGATGTCACCGCCCATGACCGCCAGGATTCGGTCGACGATGATGGCTCGTTCGAGACTCGGTCCTGTGACGAAGTTCGCCACCCGGTTGAACTTGATTCGTGATGGAGGCAGGCCACGGTCCGCCAGGAAGCGTTTGAGCAAGGCGTCGGCTTCTTCGAAAACGATTCTCCCCACACCACGGGCCGTGGTCATGACGGCTTCGATGGCGCGGTTTGCCTTGCTGTCGATATCGATTGCTTGGATCGTGACGTCCAATGCTGCCGATCCCGGTCCGTAGTTGGGAAGGGCAGAAGCCGGCAGGTCGATCTCCATGCCGTAGCCGTCGGCCAGACCGAACAACGAAGCCGAGCCGCCCGCTGGGCGGGCCAACTTGAGGTGCTTGTGGCGTCTCGTCCACCGACGCCATCCCCATGCGGCTCGATTCCTTCCTGCAGGTGGGTAAAAGAGCATGACGGCGTCCTTTCCCCCCTTGAATTGGAGACGAATGTGATCCTGGCGTTCATCGAGTCGTTTCATGCGGACCACGTATTCGTCTTTGACTCGAATGAGAAAGAAGACGCGCTTGGACGTGTATTGGCAAGCGATGCGAAGGGACAGATCCGATGGCCCGGACCATTGATTTGCTGTGGCAAGGTCGTTTCTGTTCGACAGGGTGACTTCCGAGATGTCCTTCCAATCGGTGGTGACCCCGTCTGCGAGCACCGAACCCTCTTCCACGCGGGCACAGGTGAGCCCCTTTGCGACTGCCTGCTGAGTCCAGCCCAGGAACAAGCAGGCAAGAAGAGTGGTGGTGGCGAATCTGGTCATGGCGGAACTCCTTGGTTTTCCTTTGACTGCGACTTTGTGACCGCGACCCATGGTCGGCGTCCAAAGGAATTTCGATTGTTTCGCTTTTTATCGAACTGCACCCGTCTTGTCTAGCGTCGGCCTTCGTGCTATGTATCGACGCCCAAAACCTGGAGAAAAATCAATGTTAGAGACGCTCAGCAAGGGTTTTCGTGCGGCAAAGCAACGTCTGGCGGGGGAAGCCGAACTCAATGAGAAAAACATCGGTGAGGCGCTCAGGGATGTCCGGCTGTCGTTGCTCGAGGCTGATGTGGAGTTTCGAGTCACCAAGGCTTTTCTCGAACGGGTCAAAGAGAAGGCCATGGGGGAGGTGGTTCGGCTCAAGGTCAAGCACAAGGGCAAACGCAAGCAGCTTTCCCCTGGGGAACACTTCGTCAAGATTTGCCATGATGAGTTGGTCCAGCTCATGGGGCCGGTGGATACGAGCATTCAGTTCGCCAAGAAAGGGCCCACCGGCATCATGTTCGTGGGACTCCAAGGCTCTGGTAAGACCACCACGGTGGCCAAACTAGCCAAGCGGCTTGTTAAGAAGGATGGCAAAAAGCCGTTGCTCGTGGCTGCCGACGTGTATCGTCCTGCCGCCATCGAGCAGCTCCAGACCTTGGGACGGCAGCTCAAGCTCCCTGTCTATGCAGAACCAGGCGCGGACCCTGTAGACATTTGCGAACGCGCCATGAAGGAGGCCTGGTCCAAGGGCCGAGACGTGGTGCTGTTCGATACCGCCGGTCGGTTGGCCATCGACGAGCCTTTGATGGAGGAGCTGGCCAACATCAAGGGGCGCGTCCAACCGGCCAATATCTTCTTGGTCATCGATGCCATGATTGGTCAAGACGTCGTGGCTACGGCCAAGGCATTCGACGATCGCCTTGGAATCAGCGGCGTGGTCTTGACCAAGTTGGACGGTGATGCCAGGGGCGGTGCCGCGCTGTCGATCAAGGAAGCCACGGGTAAGCCCATCAAGTTTCTTGGAATGGGCGAGGGATTGGACCGTATCGAGGAGTTTCGTCCCGATGGGCTTGCCGGTCGAATACTGGGGTTGGGCGACGTGGTCAGCCTGGTCCAGGATTTCGAGGAGGTCGTGGACGCCGAGCAGGCAGAGAAAGATGCCGAACGGATGCTTCGCGGTCATTTCGACATGCAGGACTTCGTGGAGCAGATTCGTCTTCTCAAGAAGATGGGTTCTTTATCGGATCTCATCGACAAGCTGCCCTTTTTCCCCGACGGCATGCCCGAAGGGATGGTGGTGGATGACCGGGAGCTTGTCAAGATCGAGTCTATCATCGATTCCATGACGATCCAGGAGCGAAAGAATCCAGAGTTGTTCGTGGTGACGAGCTTTGAGGAAATCAAGGACCGCAGGGGAAGAAAACGCGGTCGCCGTGCCGTGTCGGACTACAACCTGTCTCGGGTCCGTCGGGTCGCGCGGGGAGCGGGCAGAAAAGAGAGCGAGGTCAAGGAACTCCTCGTCAAGTTTGCCACGATGCGCCAGTTCATGATGGTGCTCGGCGCTCAGCAGGGACTGTTCGGGAAGATTCCCGGACTCAAGAACATCGCCAAGATGAAGCAGCTTGCAGGCATGGATCTGGAACAGGTATTCAAGGGGATCGCCCGTTTTCAGAATGCCGCAGGGCCTGGGCAGGCACAAGAGGGTTCGGGGTCCGGTCGCAAGATCGTGGCACGTTCGGCGCAGCGTACGAAAATCAAGCGCAAGCGCAAACAGGCTCGTCAGGATCGTAAGAGAAACAAAAAAAAGAAAAAGAAGAAGTGAGTCTTTTTCGTCTCACCTGGTCAAAATCCACAGGAAAAACCCCGAGGCGGCCAGGATGGCGGTGATTCCCCCTGCCAGTCCAGCGATCCACCAGAAGGAAGAGAGGGGTTCTGAGAGTTCGTCGTCTCGTTCGAAGATGTGAGCGGGATCGCCTGGGGCGGCATTGGGTTTTCTGGAAGACCGGGGCTGTTCCATGTCGTCCAAGGGTGCCTGGGTTCCTGCTTCTCCCGGAGCTTCTGTCCATGCTGGCGGGAGCCGGACGGATTCGTTTTCCTTTCCGGTCTGTGATGAGGATTCGGGTGATGGACTGAGGTTCGATCCGTCTTCCGGCAAACCGCCTTCCATGGGGTCGGAAGATCCATTTTGATTCGCTGGATTTGGCTGGTGAAAATCGCCTGGCACGAGATGGGCTGCGGCAGCTTCCAGGTCGTGGAGCACCAATTCGGCAGGATCCTCGAACTCCAGGATCGTATCGCCCATTTTGATGGTTTGGCCGGTGGACAACTTCCAGAGTCCGGAGAGACGACGTTCATTGACGAAGGTCCCCTGGCTGCTGTGCAAATCCTCCAGCCAGACGCCTTCGGCGTCTGCATAGATGCGAGCGTGCTTGTGTGACAGGTTCGGGTCGGGAAACACGATGTGCGCGCCGGGATCTCTGCCCACGAGAATTGGGCGGCCCATCGGGACGGGAAACCTGGTGCCCGCCACAGGCCCCGATGAGACGGTCAGAAAGGCCAGGTCCGAGGCGCTGTTTTGGAGAAGTTTGAGGACAGCCTCCAGGGCAAGGCTCTGTGTGGACCCGGCATCTCCCAGGGGCCTGTCCAAGGTTGGGTCCAGGATTGAAAGCGCAAAGGGCCCCACGAAGAGAATATCCCCGGCGGCACAAGGCGTCCTGGTTTGGGGGGTGAGTCTGGCGCTGCCGAGCAGCGTTCCGTTCTGCGATCCCAGATCTTGGACCCAGAACATTCCCTGTGCCTTGATGATGGCCAGGTGTGAAAGGCTCACGACGGGATGGTCGAGGCGCAACGCAGCCTCGGGGGATCGTCCCACGACGATGGCGCCCTGTGGTGGAAACGTGAGCGTTTCGGTCCGTTCTTCGCCGGCCTTCGGGCCGCGGAGCCTTCGGATTTGGATGCGAATGGTTTCAGCCATGGTCCTCCAATCAGACGATGTCGATCTTGGCGGGTCTGGACCGGATTGGCAAGTCCTGGATTGCGATCATCTCTCCCGACAGGTGTCTCGATGACAGGATCGCGATCAATATCTCCGAGATGGGCCTCCTGGCACCTTGGCCAGTTTTGCGTTGCCGGTCTGGTCGATGGCTGCCAGCAGGGCTCTGGCCTGGGGGAAATGTGGTTTCAGGGCCAGTGCGCGTTTGACGTGCCGTCGCGCAGCATGTCGTCGACCCGATGCCAGCAGCGTCCAACCGGCCACGAATTGGACCTGGGGATTGTTGGGCCGCAGGGCCAGCGTCTTTTTGCTCCATTTCAGGGCCTGGCCGGTTTGCCCCAACACCAGCAGCGCCACGGTCATGTAGTGACTGGCCTGCCAGTCATTGCGTTCCAGGGCAAGGATTCGGTGCAGTTGCTCCAGTGCCTGACGCGGCTGATGTCGCTTGAGGGCCAGTCTGGCCAACGTGATGTGTGCAAGCGGACAGTTGTCGTTGAGGCTGAGAGCTTTTCGGGCCTGGCGTGCAGCTCGGTCGGGATGGCCCAGGTCGAGGTCGATCGAACCCAGGGCCGCCCAGGTCCAAGCGCTGTTTTCCATTGCGGCGCTCATTCGCAGCAGGTGTTCCCTGGCCTGCCGGAACCGTCCCAGTTCTGTCAGGACCAAGACCAGATTGCGTCGAGCCGACTGATAGCCCGGGTCGATGGAGAGGGCCTGCCGGAATTGAACGAGGGCTCGTCTGGGCCGTCCCTGGGAGAGAAAAAGCGCACCCAGGTTGTTGTGGGCTTCTGCGAAATCCTCTTTGAGGCTGATGGCTCGTTTCAAGTAGACTGTGGCCCTTGGAGCATCGTTTCTGGCCAGAGCCACCAGGGCGAGTCCATTGTAGGCTTCCGCCAGGTTTGGGCGATATTCCAGCGCGAGTCGATAGGCGGCGGCAGCCTGGTCCAATCGTCTCTGGTGGAGGAGTCTTGCTCCTCGGACGAGGAGACCGATTGCTTGCTGCGGTGGTTTGGCTGCTTGCCGGCTGCAAGCGCTCGTGGTGATTGCCAGGATGAATGCAGGAAAGAATATCGTTGTGCGGGCAGACATTCGTTTTCTCCAGGTTTTCCGTTCGCCTGCATCTTCGGTCCAAGGGCGCAGATGGTTCCCGAAAAGACTCGACAGAGGAAGAATCTCAGTTTGTGGTCGTATATCTTTGTGTTAGACTGACAAACACATGAATGCGGAAAGGAGTTTCGCAATGAAAAAGCTCGTCGTCGTGGTTTCTCTGGCCATTGCTCTGGGCCTGGCCGGCTTGATGTCTGGATGCGTCGTGCGCACCAGGCCGGTCCAGGCATCGGTGGTTGCCTATGATTATGGCTACACCCCGTTGCTCTACAATGGATATGTCGTCTATTACGATCAGGTAGGACAGCCTTATTATTATGTAGGCGGAACCCGGTATTGGGTGCCAAGAACCTATTGGCCCAGGTATCGCGGATACTATTACCGTTACCGGACCCACTACTGGCGTTGGTATCGACACCGGGGATATTACTATCGGGGCCGTCGGTATCGCCGGGGCTATTTCCGTCGCTCCAGGTACCGTCGGGGCAGATACCGCCGCGGGTATCGCCGCGGGCATCGGCGCCGTTACTACTAGACCCAGACCGGCCGCTCATCGAGATCGATTTCCTGTGCCATACCATGGGAGACGTTCCTTGTGGGGACTTGTCGCGCTGGCAGGTCTCACGGTCTCGCTGCATCTGCTCTATCATTTCGATTATCAAACGCACAGCATCTTTGCGCGCAGTCCCATTTCGGATGCGAAGGCTTATCACGAAACCGCCTGTAGGCTGGCCAAGGGTGTTCCTGGTGCCGGTTCGCAGCTCACTGGCCTGACCATCGGCTATCCCCTTCTTGTTTCGGCGATTTATCGACGAGCCGGCTGCCGTTTCGAAGCGGCGCGTTTGGTGCAACTGGTGGTGGGGATTGGTCTCGTTGGTGCCCTGGTAGCCCTTGCCTGGATCGTGTTTGGCCCGGCGGAGGGTATCCTGTCCGGCCTGCTCTTGGTCCTATACGGGCCGTTGCTGTTTTATGAAACCAAGCTCCTCCCGGCGGTCTGGGCTGCTTTCGTGGTGGTGGTGGGCTTGCTTGCCCTGGAATTTGCGAGACGAACCTCTGTGATCATGGCCTGGGTTGCAGGGCTGTGTCTGGGGCTCGCAGCGCTGCTTCGACCAAATCTGATTTTGCTGCCGCTCTTTCTCCTTGGTGGCTGGGGCATCCAGAGACACCGAGACAGAGGCGGCCGGAGGCAGCAAGGGACGACAGCGATTCCAGCAAGGTCTTGGTCAAGTCTCTTGGCTGGCATGATGGGGTTGGCCATGGGGCTGGTTCCAGCGCCGATGGTGCTCAAGGGAGCCGTTGGACAGTGGCACTTGTTTCCCGCCACAGGAGGTGTGACCCTGTTGGCGGGCAACCATGACGGGGCCGCAGGAGTCTACGAGCCCCCGCAGGGGTTCAAGGGGGACAAGGCCGGCCAGGTGGCACAGACGGCGCAACTGGCGTCTCGATTGGATCCCGACGAACGGCCCACACGAGATCCCTACCGCGATTCACGGACCCTCACCAGGCATGTCTTGCATTGGATCATTCAGCATCCAGGGTCGTGGGTGTGGCTGGAGGGCCTCAAGATGTATCGATTCATGCTGGCTGCAGAACCGAGATCTGCCTATTCTTTTCGGTTCGAGCGCCGACATGTTCCCTCGCTTTACCTTGCTTTCGTGCCCTGGTCTTTTCTGGTCGTGTTTGGTTTGCTCGGATTGGTGGTGACTTGGCATCGACGCGAGTTGCTGGCCCTGCGATCAGTGGTCGCTGTCGTTTGGGTGACGACTTTGGTGTTTTTCGTGTCGAGCCGATACCGGGTCGTGGCAGCACCACCCTTGGCGCTTTTTTCCTCGGTGGGACTCTTTTGGCTCGTTCGTCGGTCCAAAGGAAAGTCTGCGATACCGTTGACAGCCGGCTTGTTCCTTGCCGTGGCGGTTCTTTCTGTCGACCCTTTCGACCAACCAAGGCGCCTCGAAGCAGTGGATGCGTTCAACCGTGCCCTGGCCCACCGGCGTCTCGGGGACCCGAAAGGAGCCCTGGCCATTCTCGACAGGGCCGTGGCTCTCAGTAACGGCGCCGCAGTGTACCAGGTGGAGAAAGGGAACACGTTGGTGGCCATGGGGCGGACAGGGCAGGCATACCGCATCTACGAGCAGGTTTTGCAACGCCATCCCCGGAGCGTGGAGGCCTGGGCCAACCTGGCCGTGCTCGAATGGCGGGCCGGCCGTCTCTCGAAGGCTTTCGATTTCTTGAATCATGCTGTGGCCCTGCGTCCGCACGATGCGATGCTTCGATTGCATCTGGCGCGGCTGGCCCTGCGGTTGGGACGGTTGGAAACAGCGAAGCGTTGGGCGGCGTCGGTGCGCAAGGGACAGGCAGATCCCGAGATGCGGCATAGGGCCGAGATTTTGCTTCGGATCCTGGCCAGGAAAAAGAGACAGGCTCATCGGGACGGTTCGGAGACGATCCGTCAGGCTGGGCCGATGGATGTCGGGGGACGACAGAGCGGGGCACGTTGAGTTGTTGTCTCGTTTGTGGCAGGGCAACGGGCCCTCGTCTGGTCCCGGGATGCGCCCCGTTTCATAGCGAAGCGATCATCCAGGTGAGGAGAGTGCCGTCCGCCGTGCTTTTCATATGCAAATAGAGGACTCGACGGCCCTTGCTCAAGATCTGGTCCAGGACGTTTGGTCGATCGGCTGTTTGTTGGTCAGGAGAGGGCATGACGGTCCAGCCTTGGGATGTGAGTGTCCTGCGGATCTGTCGAGCGAGGCTGGACAGTTTTTGAGATTTGTGGATGAAAGTAGACTTTGATGCTGGCTTCCAGCCCCTGGGTAGACGAATGTCTCGGGGCAGGGTGGGCTCTTTGGTTTGTGGACGGTCCAGGGACGGTGAGGTCGCAGTTGCGCGAGGACCAGGGGCCGACTCGTGGGATGCTGCATTTTGTCGCCCGTCTGCCGACTGTTCGGGCGGATGACGGCCTGGGGAGATTGAATCCGTCGGCGGTGGCGTCGCATTTTCGACCTGTTCCACCAGGCGCAGGTGTGTGCCGGTCCGGTTGGCAGAGGCATAGATGTCGAGGAGTTGCAGTCCCCGGCGCACGCGGATGTGTGTGCCCTGGCTGTTCGACTCACGTGTCAGGATGTGCCAGCTCTTTGCGAGGCCATGCTCGTAGTACGCCAGGGCCCGTCGCACCGGCACCGGGACATCCATTTCCATGATGCGTTTTCCCTGCAAGGTTCGGGAATCTACGTTGCGGGCCATGGGATGGACGAGTCGCAGGTCCCCTGGACGCCGGGGCGCTTTTTTGGGTGCTTGTTTGCGGCAGGCTGCAAGGGTCACCAGGACCAGGAGACAGGCTGCTTTCGTGGAAAGAGACCACAGGGGCCTGTTGTTCGGCATCCTGGGGTCGCGATCACTCGTGGTGTTCTTCCGACGGTTCCTGTATTGGTGCAGCATTCACATCCTCGTTGGATGCTTCAGTCGTTTCATTGGATGGTTCAAGAGGATCAGATGCGTCTTGTGACTCGTCTTTTTGATGGGCCGGCGAGTCTTCAGGGGGGGGAGCCGTTTGCGATCCATCTGGTCCTTCCGCTGGCCCCTCGTCGTCTGCATCGTCATCTGCCGGGACCCGGGCCACCATCATGACGGATTCTTCGGGCTTTACCCGAACGAGGGTCACTCCCGTGGTGACGCGTCCCATGGTCGATATGGATGCAACCGGGATGCGAATCACGCGTCCCCGGGTGGTGATGAGCATGACATGGTCATCTCGGGTGACTGTCCGAAGGGATACCACCTTGCCGGATTTTTCGTTGATCCGCGCGGTGAGCACCCCGATTCCACTGCGGTTTCGAAGGGGATATTCCGGAAGGGCCGTCAGTTTTCCAAAGCCTCGTTCGGAGACGGTCAAGACGAGCTCGTCGCTGTCGGCTTCCACGGTGGTCATGCTGATGACTCTGTCTCCTGGACGGAGCGTGATTCCCTTGACACCCCGACTGACTCGTCCCATGGGACGAATCTGTGTTTCCGGGAACCGGATGGCCTGGCCCATTGCAGTCGCCAAGAGCACCTGTTGCATGCCGTCGGTGACCCGGACTTCGATGATGGAGTCTCCGTCGTCGAGAACAGTCCCGATGATGCCGGTGGACCGAATATTTTCGAAGGCCGACAGGTCCGTCTTTTTCACGATACCGCGTTCCGTGGCGAAGATGACATACTGGCCGTCTTCGAAATCACGGATGGGGAGCATGGAGACGACCTGCTCTTCCTCCTGCAGGTCCACGAAGTTGATCATGGCCTTTCCCTGGGCATTGGGGGCCCGCTCCGGGATTTGGTAGACCCGTTTCAGAAAGACCCGCCCCCTGTTCGTGAAGAGCAGAACGTGGGACAGTGCAGTCCCCACGAACATGTGTGCCACCTGGTCTTCGGCACGGAGGGCTGCCCCGGTGCGGCCCCTGCCGCCCCGGTGCTGTGCTCGAAATTCCGACAGGGCGGTGCGTTTGATATAGCCGGTCACGGTCATGGTGACCACCATGTCTTCGTCGGCAACGATGTCTTCTTCGGTGATTTCACCGGTTCGTTCGACAATTTCAGTTTTCCGACTGTCCGCGTATTCGTCCAAGATGGCATCCAGTTCTTCGACGATGACCTCGTTGAGCCGGGTTTCGTCGGACAGGATGCGTTCGAGTTCTTCGATTGTGGTGCAAAGGTTTCCGTATTCGGAAGCAAGCTTGTCCTGCTGCAACCCGGTGAGTCGGTGGAGTCTCATATCCAGGATTGCCTGTGCCTGGCGTTCCGAGAGGTGATAAAAACCCTTGGCCTGTGCCCTTGCGATCTCTTCTTCCGGTCGCCCTGCTCGCCGTAGAAATTCTCCCAATCCCGTGAATTCGTGTTCGGTCAGCCGCCTGCGGGCCTCCTCGGGATCCTTGCTGGAACGAATGATTTCGATCACGCGATCGATTTCCACACTGGCCAGACCGAGTCCCTCGACGACTTCGAGTCTTGCCTGGGCCTCGGCCAACTCGTGACGGCTTCTGCGCAGGACGACTTCCCGTCGATGTTTGAGAAATGCATGGAGAGCAGACTTGAGGTTGAGCAGCTTGGGCCTGCGATCCACGATGGCGATGAGATTGATGCCGTAGGTGCGTTGGAGCTGGGTCTGTTTGAACAGTTTGTTGAGCACCACCTCGGGTTGGGCTTCACGTTTGACCTGGATCACCACGCGCATGCCTGTGCGATCCGATTCGTCGCGGATGTCCGAGATGCCATCGATTTGTTTCTTTTTGACCAGGTCCGCAATCTTTTCCAAGAGCGCCGTTTTCTTGACCTGATACGGAATTTCTGTGACCACTATCTGTCGGCGGCCTCCAGACAACTCCTCGATCTCGGTGCGGGACCTGACGGTGATGCGACCCTTGCCTGTTTCGTAGGCTGAACGCAGACCCGCTCTTCCATAGATGAGACCTCCAGTGGGGAAGTCGGGCCCTGGGACATAGGCCATCAATTCCCTGCTGGTCAGGTGCGGGTTCTCCACGAGTGCCTTGCATGCCCGGACCACCTCACCCAGGTTGTGGGGGGGGATTTCAGTGGCCATGCCAACGGCGATACCCGTGCTCCCGTTGACCAGGAGATTGGGAAATCTCGTGGGCAGGACGGTGGGTTCCATGTCTTTGTCGTCGTAGTTCGGGATGAACTCCACCGTGCTCTTGTCGATGTCGGCCAGCAGCTCACCCGCCAACTTCGCCATGCGGACTTCCGTCTATCGCATGGCGGCCGGGGGATCGCCGTCGATGCTGCCGAAGTTGCCCTGCCCGTCGACCAGGGGGTAGCGCTGG
>CAZIJS010000020.1:0-35792 GCA_964539505.1 uncultured Myxococcales bacterium | reverse complement strand
GGTCCTTGCCGTGGCTGAACTGCGAAAACATCTCTCCGACAAAGGCCCCCTCCATTTTGCGGCCGTCCTGCTCCAGACCCCGAAAAAGGCCCTCGAATGCATGGCCAAGCAGGCCGAGCACCACGAATCCTGCCCCCCACCCTACTTCACCTTCGGGGACACAGAACCCTACTCGGGCTCCTTGCCCAAACGCCTGGGCGCCCGAGTCCTGGTGATGATGCACCCGCAGGTCGAGCTGGAACCCCACCACACCTATGTCGTCCTGGGCCGCTGGTGCCCGGACAGGAACCTGGCCCGGTTTTGCGGCGAAGCGATCTGGCGCGTTCCAGACGACGAAGGCCGGCGCTTCTGGCACGAACGAGCCGAGCCGCTCCTTCCCAAACGACCGTAGCATCCAAGGCTTGGCCGCCCGGCCCAGCCACCCGGCTCTGGAACCATGGTCATCTCGCTTCCGGTTCTGCAGAACCAATGGTCACGGAAAGGTGGGAAAGGCGGCCGGTGATTTTTCCGGGCGCCGGCCCAAAGACCAGGCCGATGCGGGCAATTCGGGAAAGGTTGGCCCACCCGGCGGCGCAGAGCATGGGATGGTCGGTCTGGGTGACGATCCCAATGCCCTGGGCCTGGACGTGACGCGCGATCCACTCAGCGGCCACATAGCAGGTGCGGCCCGCATCGTCGCGCAGGAGAACCTGGACCGGGATCTCGGCCAGGCCTCCGCCATGAGCCTGTGGGGATTTGAGAGATCCATGCAGGGCGAACTGGATCCGGCTGGACCGCAGGTCCACCAGGGCTCCCAGGATGCCGTCGTGCCCACCGACCCGGCAGTCACGCCGCAGGTCGGCCCACAAAGCACCCCTCCTGGCAAAGGCGGATCCTGCATCCAGGTGGATCGAGATGCGTTGGCCCGAACCCTCCAGGGAAAGGCCCTGGAAATAGGGGTAGTCACTGGCCTTCATCCGGCAGGCAAGATCCAGCCCTGGGCCCTTGGGCCTGACGATGCGCGCAGCGGGAACAGACAAGGACTGGTAGCAGGCATCGCACCAGGGACGAAGCGAACCTGGCCGAAACGCTGGCTTTGGGGCAATGCGGGCGCGGGGCGCATGAACAATCCTAGAGCCGGCAGAATGGGACCTCGCAGAGCCGGCAAAATGGGAACTCGCAGAGCCGGCAAAATGGGAACTCGCAAGGCCGGCAGAACGGAAACTCGCAGAGCTGGCAGCATGGGAACTCACAGAGCTGGCAGCATAGGAACTCGCAAGGCCGGCAGAACGGAAACTCGCAAGGCCGGGGGCAAAAGAACGGTGGGAGCATGTGTCACGCAGGGGACGAATCCGGATGCCATGGACCAGGAGCCTGGAAACGAAAGAAAAGGAGGCAAAGGTGGCCCCGGACCAGAGCAGGCCCAGGGAACGCACCTGGTGCAGGTCGAAGCCAGCCTGGCGAAAACCAATCCCGGGAACAGCGGTGGGCGCTGGGCGAAACCGAAGCTCGTAGCGACCGGGACGGGCCGCGGACAGTCCCGACCAGGGACCATGGAGGGTCCTGCCCCGCCGGTCGGCAACAACGACTTGCATCCCGCAGCCGCCCCTGCCGCAAAGACGCGGGTCGGGCGGGGTCACAGAAACCGAAATCTCGCGGCCTGCCAGGTCCCAGCCCCCCTTGCGAGGCGGCAGGTCACAGAGCAAAAACCCCGTCCGGCGGCGCTGTCTCCACCAGAGGTGCTCGCGGGAAGGCGGCCTGGACCGGGCATGAACGGACAGGGCCAGGGTCCCGTCTTTGCGACGGGACAGACCTGCAAAGGCGCCGGCTTGCGCCCCGATGAGACGCCGCCACCAGGCGGTTGCCGGCGGCCCGGTGACGATCCTGCAGGAAGACAGGTCGAGCGAAAAAGATGACGGGAGCCGGGATGGAAGTCGGGATGAAGGCTCGGATGCGGACCGGGATACTGACCGGAATGCAGGCGGGGAGGATGGCGGAGAGGAAGGCTCGGATGCGGCAACATCACCCAGGCCTTTGCTCACGCGTCCTGTGCCGAGGCGCCGCAGCTCTTCAATCTGGCGTCGCACTTCCGACTTGGGTAGAGAAAGGCGCGCATCCTGCCAAAACAGGGCGCCGGCAAAACCACGGGCCGCGTAGTCGGCCAGGGTGAACCCAGACAGGGGCCAGGACTCCCCGAGAATAATGGGGGTCTGGGGATCCAGGTGGAGTCGTCGCCTGAGTTGCTCGGCATGGAAGGTGCGCAGAGACGAGGAGGGATCGAGTTCTTGACCGGGATAGTGGTGAAACTGAACCAGGAGCCTGGTTGGAGGCAGGTGGAGACGGCGCGCAAAGTCGGCCGCATGGCGCCAGAGACCGACCCAGGTCTCACGAAGGGCCTGGAGGTTCCTCGCGCCCAGTGAAACCCTCCCTCCCATTTTCAACAGAGCCTCCATGTGCAGCCTGAGGAAGGATTCGAGGCCACGCTGGTTGTCGTCGGTGACTGTGAGGCAGCGGCCGTTGAGCGGCTCGTTGAATACGTCCCAGACGATCCGACGGCCGTATCGCGCCTGGATGGCCGACAGACAGGGCAACACCAGCTTCAAGGCTCTGCGGGCCCCTTGGGCCGTGGTCACCAGGTGCCTGTGCTCTCCGGCGTGGCCGCCTTCTGTGCTGCCCCGCCCATCTGCGAGCATGAAATCGTAGAGCACCCAGATCACCCGGGTCTGGGGTCCTGTATCCTCCATGAATGCAGAGAGGTCCCGGATGCAGCGGACCGTAAACTCCTTGGGGTCGCGGCCGGCCAGGTTGCCCGCCCGGTCGTCTGCGAGCATCCAGACCCGCACCGTCTTCATGGCAGCAGGAAGTCGGGCCCTGCGCCGCACCAGGTGCGGGTAGAACCGAAACCCGAAGAGTTCGGTGGTCCCCACCCGCCGCGGCCAGCCCACGTCGTGGCCGTATGAGATCCAGGGAAGGTTCAGCCCGCTCTGTGTCAGAAAACGGCGCACCGAGGGATGGGCCTCGAAGTCGGCCGGTGCCAGGGGCTGTCGGACGAGTCGACTGGGCCGACGAGTGGTCTTGGGGGATGCCGCGCAGGCCGTCCAACCAATGCAAACCAACGACAGAGCCAGGACCCAAAGCCCCCTATGAATCGTCGGGCAAACGGCAGCCGGCAGCCGCCCCATCACCAAGGCCCTGGTCATGCGCAGGCCCTGGTCACGAGGCGTCGGGCTTGACCCATTTGCGTTCGCGGATCTCTTCTTCGAGTTGAGCAAGGAACCCGTCGAAAGCGACGACCTGTTGCTCCTTGCGCCGGTACCGGCGCACCGTCACCTTGCCCGACTCGGCCTCTTTGCGCCCCACGATGAGCATGATGGGCACCTTGCTCGTGGTGGCGTTTCGAATCTTCTTGTTGAAGCTGTCGTGGCCGTCGTCGAGTTCCACGCGCACGAACCGTGAAAAGAGTTCGTCGCGAAGCTTGTGGGCATAGCCGAGTTGCTCGGAGGACACGGGGATGAGCACGACCTGGACCGGGGCGAGCCAGGTGGGGAAGGCTCCGGCAAAATGCTCGATGAGAAATGCGATGAACCGCTCGTGGGTCCCAAGGGGCGCACGGTGCAAAACCCAGGGTCTGTGCAGCTCGCCATCTGGACCCACGTATGTCATGTCGAAACGGTCCTGCTGGGCGGCCATGGGATCGACCTGGTTCGTCGAAGCCGTCTCTTCCCGACCCACCACGTTTTTGACCTGCACGTCGATCTTGGGCCCGTAGAAAGCCGCCTCGCCACGCACGGCCTCGTAGTCGAGGCCCATCTCCTCCATGGCCTCCACGCAGAGTTTTTCCGCTGCCTGCCACAACTCCGGTTGGGGCAGGAACTTGCCTGAATTCTCCTGGTCGGACAAACTCAGGCGCATGTACCAGCCGGAAAAATCCAGGAGCTTGTAATAGTCCAGGTGGAGCTGCATGACCTTGATGAACTCCTCCTTGGCCTTTTCCGGCTGCACATAAATATGGGCATCGTTCATGGTCATGCCCCGAACGCGCAACAGCCCTGCCAGCTCCCCAGACCGTTCGAACCGGTAGACGTGGCCGTACTCGGCAAGACGCAGGGGCAACTCCCGATAGGACCTCGGCCTGGCCTTGTAGATCATGTGGTGGTGGGGACAGTTCATGGGTTTGAGATAAAACGTCTCCTTGGTCTGGGTCCCGTCCGGCCCGTCCTCCTGGACCACCATGGGCGGAAACATGGAGTCTTTGTAATAAGGAAGGTGCCCGGACCGGTAGTAGAGCTGTTCCTTGGTGATCTCGGGCGTGGCCACGCGCTTGTAGCCGTAGCGAAACTCGAACTCCTTGGCCAGCTTCTCGAGTTCATCCCGGATCACGGTCCCGTTGGGAAGCCAGAGCGGAAGTCCCTTGCCCACTTCTTCATCGATGTGAAAGATTTCGAGCTGTGCACCGAGACGACGATGGTCCCGCTTGAGAGCCTCCTCGCGCCGATGGAGATAGGCCTTGAGTTCTTTGGGCGTGGCAAAGGCAAGGCCGTAGATCCTGGTCAACATGGGCCGGTCCTCAGAGCCACGCCAGTAGGCCCCGGCCACCCGGTCCAGCGTGAAGGCCTTGAGAGGAATCTCCCTGGTGCGCTGGAGATGGGGCCCCTCGCAGACATCGGTGAACTCGCCGTGGCGATAGAAGCTCACCTGGTCGAGCCCCTTTTCCCGCAGCTCCTCGATGAGTTCTCCCTTGAAGGACTCCTTTCGCTCCTGCACCCAGGCCGCAGCCTCGTCGATGGGCAGGTCGTAATGCTCGAAGATGTCGTTGGCTCGAATCTGCTTGCGCATCTCCTCTTCGATGGCTTCCAGGTCCTCCTGGCCCACCTTGGTTCCTTCTGGAAACTGGAAATCATAATAAAATCCATCATCCACAGGCGGCCCGAATCCGAGCTGCGTCTCCGGGTAGAGTTTCTTGACTGCCGCAGCCATGACGTGGGCCAGCGAATGCCGGATCTTGTAGAGTTTCAATTCCTCGGGCGACAGATCGCCGATCTTTTCTTCCATGCTTTTGGGCATCTTGTACGTCTCTCCTTCATTGACCAATCTCACCAGGTCTCCACAGTCTTGGTGACTCCATCTTCATTGGCAAGAGTTTTTCTCGACCTTGACCCATTCAGACTCCAAGACTATAAATTCGCAGACAACGATTCGCGAAGAATCCATAATGGCCCTCGTCGTCGAACCACCGGTGACTGCCCAAATGAGCGAAAACTGTATCTCCCTGAAGGGAATCAACAAATTTTATGGAACCGGCCAGGCCAGGCAGCAGGTTCTCTTCAATGTGTCCCTCGACGTAGAGAAGGGAGAATTGCTCTCCATCGTGGGCACGAGCGGCTCGGGAAAATCCACTTTGCTCAACATCATCGGTGGACTGGACCGGGACTACGAAGGCACCGTGAGAGTACGGCAGCAAGACTATGCCGGCTTGTCGGACAGCAAGCTCGCCACGCTGCGCAACCACACCATCGGGTTCGTGTTCCAGGCCTTCAACCTTCTCGACCACCTCACGGTCTGGGAAAACGTGGCACTGCCCGCATATTTCGATCGCCGGACATCGAAGGAACTCAAGGCCCGGGCCGAACAGGTCTTGGACAAGGTAGGACTGGCGAACAAAAGCGACGCCAAGCCTTCGAACCTGTCGGGCGGACAGAAGCAGCGGGTGGCCATTGCCAGGGCCTTGTTCAACCAACCAACCATTTTGCTCTGCGACGAACCCACGGGCAACCTGGATTCGAAAACCGGACAACAGATCATCGAACTCTTCAAGGGTCTGAACCGCAAAGACGGTATCACCCTCCTGCTGGTCACCCACGAACGCAGGGTGTCAGACGTGGCTCACCGGGTGCTGCGCATCGAGGACGGACGGATCGTGGAGGAAGAAACCATCGATCACAGTCACAGTGGCACATATAAAATCCTGGACGGCCAGAAACAGGACCCAGAGAGCGATGCGTCCGAAAACGGTTCCACCGAACCTGCCGGGGCACAACGAGCCACTTCTGGAGAATCTGAATCGTGAAACCGGACAAACTGGGCAGGATCGTCGCCAAGAACATGCGGCGCAACATGGGGCACCTGGCCCTCTCTGCCATCGGCATCGTGGCCGGCATCGCCGCGTTTTCCTTTTTCCTCGCCCTGGGAGTCGGGGTGAAGCATTGGGTCCATGGCGACAACTTCCTGCCTCTGACCAAACTCGAGATCATTCCGCCGAAAAAATCCCTCGAGGAGGACCCCTCGAAGCTGAAAAATCCCATCACCGACGAACTGGTGGCCCGGATACGGGCCCGCAAAGACGTCCGCGACGCCTACCCGAAGATGCGATTCGCCTTCCCCGGGATGGCTCACGGCGGCCGATCCCTGTTTGGACACGACATCCATATCGAATTCCTGGGAGACGGGATCGATCCGAAATTGGTGGGCAACGTGAAGCTGATCTGCGGATCGAACCAGAAAGACTGCTCGTTTCGAGACTGGTGGGCCCAGGAGCAACCCAAAACTCAATGCAGCACGGACAAGGACTGCCCAGCAGGAAAGCCTTGCCTGGCAGCGACCCATTCCTGTGCCGAATGCGCAGAGGATGCCGACTGCGGCAAAGGCAACCTCTGCGACCCTCTGGCCCGGATCTGCATTCCCCGCCTGCAATGCTGGCCCGGCGATCCCCTGGTCTACGACCAGCAGCACAAGCCGGTGAAGGATGAGTTCGGCCGCACCAAGCGCAAAAACGGGCACAAAAACGCCGACTGCTGGCAGGCATCGGGCCGCTATCGTTGTGACGGCACCAGGGGCCTTTGCACCCCCACCTGCCGGTACCACGACGACTGCGGCCCGGGCTACTACTGTGACAAGGACATCACCCACACCTGCTACAGGGCGGTCCCGGCTCTGGTGTCCCAATACATCATCGAGATGTACAACGGGTCGGTGGCCCCTGGAAGGGGCTGGACCAGAATCGACAAATCCACGATAGACCAGTTTCTGGGCATGACCTTCACCGCCAACCTGGGCCAATCCATCATCGGCAATGCCGCCACGAACGTCCGCCCCCTGGAACGAAGGGTGCAGCTCGTGGCCGTCAGCGACAAGGCCATTCCCCTGGGAGTCACGGTGCCCATCGGGTACGTCAAACGCTGGAACCGCTATTTCGCCAGAAAGGCTCCCGACGGAACCGCGCTGGAAGCATACAAGTACAAGCATTACACGAGCGTGGTGGTCTGGCTCAAGAGCAAGTCCTACGTGAGCTCTTTTGCCCACTACATCAAGAAGCTCGGCTATGAACTCGAAGACAACAACGCCGAAACCGTGGGCCTGCTCATCACCATCGTCACGCTCCTTTTGTCCGTGGTCTCCGGGTTCATCGTGCTCATCTCCGCCATCAACATTTCCCACACCTATTACATGCTCATCAGTGAACGACGCTGGGAGATTGGAGTGATGCGCGCGGTGGGTGCCACAAGGTGGGACATCCGGAGCATCATTCTGGGCGAGGCTGCGGTCCTGGGTTTTTTCAGCGGTGCGGTGGGGATCGTTACGGCCATCGGGCTTTCCCGGTTGGTGGACTTCATCAACGTCAGGTGGGTCCCTTACTTCCCATTCAAACCCGACAGCTATTTTCGCTATCCTTTCTGGCTCCTGGCCCTGGCCCTGGGATTCGCAACGGCCTTTTGCGTCGCCGGGGCGTATTGGCCCGCAAACCGCGCGGCCAAGATGGATCCCGCCAGGACCCTGACGGCGCATTGATGCCGCCATGCCATCACCCGACTCTCCCCCTCCACGCCCAACCGAGAAACTGAAGAACCTTTCCCTGACAAGGTCACAGAACTGGTCGTGGTGCGCTCTCCTCTGGATGGTTCTCGCCGCCCCGCCGGTGACGGCTCAGTCACCTGCTCCAACGACTGGAGAAACCAGGCCGACCAGGCTGCGCCGCGTCCTGCCAGGACCAGACGGCAGCCTCTCGATATGGCCGGTCCTGGGACCTTTTTTCCAGAAACGCAGCCCCTCAGACAGGCTGCTCGTCTCCATGCAACCAGGCCCAACGAGACAGGGCTCAGGATCATGGCGAATCCTGGCCGTTCCAGGGCCCACCTGGCGCATGCTCGGGCCCAAGACCAGGTCGCACCAGGCCAGAGACATCTTCCTGGGGCTGGTGATCGTTCCCGGCAGGGACGATCTGCTTCGGCTCTCGGCAACCTCCAATGCCGCCATGGAGATCCGACTCAATGGACGCAGGATTGCCACGCGCAGGTCCGGCCGATTTGCACCGGACAGTCTCCTGGTGGATCTGCCGCTCACGAAGGGAAGGAATGTCTTACTCATCCGCCTGAGGCGAAGCGCTCCCTACCGGCTCTGGAAGGGCCGATTCCGTTTCCTGGATCATGCCTTCCGGCCCCTGTCGCAGCAGGCTGCCCTGTATATTCCCGATCTTCGCGGACCGCATATCGAGCCATCGACGTATCTTCGCATGTCTGTCTCCCAAAGGTTCCCGGACGCGGCCCTGCAGTCCCGACTCTCACTGCGCGCCCCGGGAGGGCTCATGCTTCCTTCCCAGGCCTGGCACCTGGACGTACGGCTCGGATCTGGACAAAGAATCCATCAAGACATCGATCCAATCGTCCTGGCGCACCAAGGCCTGAGCATCCAACTTCCTGAACGTTTTTTCGGCCGGGTCTTGGTCCTCTCCCCCATCCGAAAGGTCCTTCGCATCCCAGACAGGCGGCGGGTCTGGTCGCAGTGGAGGCGGGCTGGAGCCGACCTGGACCGAGCCCCAAAGACCATCCCTGCTGATACGCGAGATTCGCTGCAATTCCACCTGGACCGTCTCCAGCACCTCCTGGAAGCCGGCGACCGGGACAGCGCCTATCTGTCACGCCTGGCCAGAATCATAGCCAAATGGTGCGCCATGGCTGCGGCGGGCACAGACCCCTTCGCCAGGATGCATGGCCGGGTGGTCATGGCGGTGCGATCCTCCATCGACGGCTCTCTGCAGCCCTACTCGCTCTGGATACCCAGGGGGGCGCGGCGACGAAAAATGCCGCTCTACGTCATGCTGCACGGGCTGGAATGCAGCCACCGAAAGGGGCTCAACCAGATGCTGGGAGTCTGGATGCCCCGGGAGGACCCTACGCCATGGAGCCGTTTCACCCGGCGCCTGCCACCGCCCAGAGTCAGTCCCAGGGCGTTGGTGCTCGCTCCCCAGGCCTTTGGCGACAGCTTCTATCGCCACGAAGGAGAGGTGGCTGTCTTCGAGGCCATCGAGGCGGTCAGGCGTCGTTTCCGCATCGACCCCCGCCGCATCGTCCTCGTGGGCCATTCCATGGGAGGCACCGGAGTCCTGGCACTGGGCCTCAAACATCCAGACCTTTTCGCCGGCATGGTGAGCCTGTCGGGCTATCCGAGCCGCTGGATCTATCCTTCGATTAGGCGTGGCCCCCTGCGCCCCTGGGAGCTGGCCGCGGCCAGGACATGGTCGCCCCTGCTCTGGGTCTCCAACGGCAGGCATCTGCCCCTCATCGCAGTCCACGGCACCAGGGACCACGCCGACCGGGCCCAAGCCCTGGTGCGCGCATACCAGAAAGCCGGCGGTCGGGCGCGCCTGAGCCTCTTCGTAGAGGGCCACAGCGTCTGGCGCGAGTACCTGGCAGACGGCAGGGTCTATCTGCAGACTGGTTCCTGGCGCAAAAGACCGCAGCGATCCTGGCGTTTGAGAACCACCAGGCTCAGGTGGAACCGCTCCGGGCCCTTGTCCATCCTTGGAATGAGCCGGTTCGATCGCTGGGCCGAAATCTCTCTCAAGAAGACGGGGCGAGGGATCGTCGTAGAAACGAAAAACGTCACCAGCCTCGCCATCGACCCGACGAAACTCGGCCGCACAGAGGCCCCATCTGTGCTCATAGACGGCCAGACCGTTCCCGGGAAAGCCCTTGGGACATCATCGTCTTGGATCTTCGCCAGGACTGCGCAGGGATCCTGGAAGCCGGCGCAGCCTCCTCGAACGGGAAAACGACCTGGGCTCTCCGGCCCCATCGACGACATCTACTACGGCCCGGTCCTGGTGGTGCGCGGCACCAAAGATCCCAATGCCGAGGGGCTCATGGACCTGCTCTCGCGACATTTTGCACGCCATCAGATAAGTTCGGTGCGCTATCCCATAATCGACGATCGCCATCTGACCGATCGACAGGCGGCTTCGGCGAACCTGGTTCTCCTGGGCGGCCCTGCCCTCAACTCGGTCACGGCAAGGCTTTCGCGCCGACTGCCCATCCAACGAGACAGCCGGGGAATCCACCTTGGCAATCGAGTCGTCTCCGCACCAAATGCCGCGGTCTTGTTCGTGGCACCCAACCCCGAGCACCCAGACAGGTACCTGCTCGTGCTGGAAGGCAACAGCAGACCGGCCATGGCCCGGGTGCTTGCCCTGCCCACCTACCTGCCCGACTGGGTCCTGTTCGATGAGTCCATCCAGCAAAGCGGCCTGCCCCGCATCCTGGGACCAGAGAGAAAATACCTGGCGGCCGGTTGGTTCGATGCTGGATGGAGGCTGCCTGCAGGCAGCAGCGCCCTGGTGGTCACTGGCCAGGCGTCCAGCGGGTCGGCACGAGCCGTCCCTTCTCGGCCCAAAAGCGCCGCACCTCGGCCAATGCGTCGGCGGTGAGCAAGATTTCGTCGCGCCAATATTCGGGCAGCAGGCGCAGATAGCGATCCTCACCGAACCTCTCCCCAAGGAGTACCATGACCCCCTCGTCGGTCTCGGAACGAATCACCCGGCCTGCGGCCTGGATCACGCCCGTGAGACCGGGATAGAGATAGGCCTGCTCGAACCCACGGCCCGTCTTGGCGTCGTGGTAGGCCAGCATGAGCCCCCGCTCGAAGGTGACCATGGGCAGTCCCGGTCCCACGATAATGGCCGAATGGGCCATCTCGTCGGGAAAATCCACGCCCTCGGCCAGACTTCCCCCAAGAACCGTGAACACGAGCAGGGCGTCGTGTTGTGGTGCCAAGGCGCGCTTCCTGAGCAGCTCGAGCACCTCGGGCGCCTGGGCCGCCGAAGACACCACCGCCACTCCGGCGGGACTCCCCGAGCGCCTGAGCAGCGCCTGAACCAACGCCGCCACGGTATGCAAATAGCTATAACTCGGGAAGAAAACGAGATGGTTTCCAGGCCGCAAAGCCCCCAGGCCCGCTATTTTCTCCGCCAGGATCGGCAGGCTGTTGCTGCGGTCCTGAAACCTCGTCGAAAGGGAGACGTCGGCCACGATGAGCCTGTTTTCCCTGGGAAACGGCGAGGGATATACAGACTGGGCCGAAGGCCTCTGGTCCAGTCCCAATCCCTCGAGATAAAAATCGATGGGCTCCAACGTGGCGCTCATGGCCACCACTGCATCGAACCGGGAAAACACCCTGCCCAGATACCTCGCCGGATCGAGACACTGGAGCGTCAGGCTCGGCGAATCCCGGCCGTCGGACAGATCCAACACCGCGACGCGGTCTGGGGCCTGATCCTCGGCGATCTCGGCAAAGGCCATGTAGTCGAAGCAAAAGTCCAGGACCGGGTCTATGATCCGACGGGACCCCTCCTTGCGCTTGGGGACGAAAGCCAGGGGGCGTCGCCCGCCGGACCTGATATAGGAAAGGTAGTCGAGCAACCACAGTTCCATGTCCAGTGCGATGTCTTGCCAGGGTCCCTGCTCGAGTTCCACCACCGCCTTGGGCTGACCGGCCCTGGGTCCCTGCTCATGGGTGGCCACCACCTGTTCGAAGAGATCCTCGATTCGACCAAGCAGTTCCACCAGGTGTCGATATACTGGAGAGGCGCCGTGCAGGGCTCCCTCGGCCAATTTTCGCACCCTGACCACCGAAAGGCCCGGCGAGAGGAAATCTAGAGCCCGCGCATAGAGCGCATGGGCCTCGTCGATAACGAGGTTCCATGGCCTGGGACGCACCGCCCCGCCGTCGGTGCCATGGAGCTGCTTGAGGGCAGCCGAAGGATGGGCCACGTAGTTGACGTCGCACACAACCAGGTCCGCACGATAGACGAGGCTGAGCGCCAACTCGAAGGGACAGAGCCCCCAGCGATCGGCTTCCTTTCGAATGGTCTCGGCACGAATCACACCAGAGCCTAGGAGACGATCGGGAAGGGATGCCTCGACCATACGCACCCTGTGCTGTCTGAGACGCTTGCAGTGCCCCGGCAGACACAGGATCTCTTCTTCGGGACAGGATCGCTCCTTGGCCTCGAGTTGCACCACCGTCATGCCCGATCCCGGCTCCACCATGCGTTCCAGGGTGTCGAGCGCCAGTTGCTGCTGAGACACCTTTGCCGTGGAAAACAAGACTCTGCGTTCCGTGGCGGCCGAGACCCTGAGCATGGGATAGAGAGCAGCCACCGTCTTGCCGATACCAGTGGGCGCAGACAAGGCCAAGGTGAGAGACTCGATCGCCGCACCGGCCACGTCCTCCATCACCTGGGTTTGAAAGGGTCTGCGCTGATCGTAGGGAAATTGGAGAGAGGCTGCCCAAAGGCGCCTCCTGTCGGCCTTTTGCAGTCTCGCCCTGCGCTCGGTCGCCAGGGCTTCGAGCCGGGCCGTCACGAATTCCTGGCACTCATGGGCATCGTAGGGCACATCCAACCGCTGCAGGGCACCGGTGATCACATCCACGAGCACCAGCGCCCCCCTCACCGTCGCCGAAGGCCCCAACTCCAGGGCCAGGAGGTGCTCGTAGATGCGGCATTGCCACTGGTAGGATTCGAGCTGGGTCGGCGCAAGGGCGGTGAGCGCCAAATCTCCCGTGGGCACCACCACCGACTTGAGTTCCTCGACGATCCAATGTCCCTTGTCGTCTCGATACAGGCCGTCGATACGCCCGGACAGGAGTATATCCCAGTCACCCCATGACAGCGACGTCTGGACGAACCGCTCCGCCTGGAAGTCCGCCACCTCCTCGCTCATGGCACGCTGATACGATTCGTGCACCCTGCGCCCGAGCTGGAGACGCACCTCGGGAGCCGCCAGGAGTTCCCTGCCACCCTCCGAGGCAACCCCCGCCAGTTCGCGTACAGATAGACGCCAGACGGACCGCTGGGACTCGGCGTCTGGAGCGCCCACATCCTGCGTCGCCCACCAATCCTCCATGGATGCCTACTTCCGGTAAATGACCGTCTTTGCGCCGCCTGGAGGGACGTTGACCACGTAGGTCTTCTTGATACCAAACTGGGAGTTGACGAGCTTGACCACGTGACGCCCCGGGGCCACCTTGACGATCTGCGGGCTCGCACCCAGCTTCCGACCGTCCACGTAGACATAGGCCCAAGGCGTCGACCCCACACGAATCTTGCCCTTGGGTCCAATGGGCCTGGGACGCGGCCTGGGGCGTGGCCTGGGACGCGGCCTGGGGCGTGGCTCGATCTCGTCGGGCTCTGGTTCGCGGGGCCTTGGCCTGACGATACGCGGCTGGACATGCCGCGCCGGGCGATGCCACCTGGAAGCTGCCAGGGTCCGGCCTTCCTTGCTCAGCTCAGCATTGAAGACGAGTTCCGGCTTGCCGGCGAAATGCAACTCCTTGGTGAGGGTCTTATAGCCCTTTTCCTTGACCACGATGGTGTAGACCCCTGTCTCCTCCGGGGTCAACTTGTAGCTGAACGGCGCCTCACGATCCCGAAACAGGGCGATCCCGTCTTTGAGCAAGGTGACCTTGGCATGGACCGGATTGGGCTTGGCGATGAGGAGCACCGTCTTGGGCCTGAGTTCGGCCGTCACCTGCGCCTCCTTGCCGGGTTCCACCCGGGCCACATACTCGCCCTCGGCCGGCCAATCCCTGTAGTTGGGCATCTTGACCTTGATGCGGTACGTCCCGGCCGCTAGTTCCGTCACCTTCAGAGGCGTCCTGTTCGGCTTGATTTCTTGACCATTGAGATACACAGTCGCGCCCGGAGGTTTGCTCTCGACCTTGAGCGCCCCCTTGCCGGCTTGCACGGCAGCTGATGTGGGCACCAAGACCACTTCCAATACGGTCTGTCCCCCGGCAGACACCTTGAAAGAACGCTCCAGCTTACCGAATCCCGGAGCGCCGGCCTGGAGCATGTGCTCGCCCGGCTCCAACTCCACGGTCTTGGATTGGCCGGCCTCCAGGGACATCGGCTCGCCATCGAGGGAGACATGCAATCCAGGCACCGGCCTGGTGTTGATCACCACGGTGCCCTTGCCCCGCCCCCGCAACAGGAAGAACCAGACGCCGAAAGCCAGGACGCCCACGCCGATGACCACCGCCGCAACGAGGCCCACGACAGAGCCCTTTCGGCGTGACGGCGCAGGAGAGACAGCAGCCGGCATCGGCTCTCGATAGGGGTCGACGACGCTCGCCGCCAGGCCGTCTGCCGGGGTGGTGGCAGGCGGCGCCTGCTCGGCAAGCAAGGCGTCGGGATCCACGTCTTCGACGAATGGCTGTTGCTCGAAGGCGGAAGCCGGCGTTGCATGATCGTCGGCGGCTTCGGCGTTGCCTTGATCTTGCGGAGAGAACAACTCGTCGGGCTGGGAGCCAGACACAGCGCCCATCCCGAGAAGCGTCCGCCTGGGCTGTGCCTTTTGCGGACGTTCGAAAGACACCGGGGCCGGTGCCACGGGCTGAGCCGGCGTGGGCTCGAAGTTGAGGGCCTCTTCGAGGGCGCCCGGTTTGTCGTAGAGCTGGGTTTCCGCCTCGTCTTCATCCCAGTCCAGGTCATCGGCGGAGGCATCGAAGGGATCGGGGAAATCCGGCTGATCGTATGTGTCGCGACTCCGGCTGCTGGGCGGCACGGGAGGGGGCGCTGCAGGCTCGGGAACGTACTGCTGGTACTCCTTGAGCTTGCGACCCTCCTCATCGATCTCGCGGGCAAAGAGCCGCTTCATCCAGTTCGCCAGGTCCTTGCTGGAATAGAACTCACCCGCCGTGTACATGAACGCCTGCAGCTCATCGTGCAGGTCGATGGCCGTTTCGTACCGGTCATCCACGTCCTTGGCGAGTGCCTTGAGCACGATGCGCTCGAGTTCCTCTGGAATCCTGCGATTGTATGTGCTCGGAGGCAGGATCTCTACGTTGCGGACCTTTTCGAGTGTGGAAAAATCGCTTTCTCCCACGAACAGCCGCTCTCCGGTGAGCAGCTCGTAGAGCACGATGCCTACGGAAAACACGTCTGAACGGCGATCCAGGGGCATCCCTCGAACTTGCTCGGGAGACATGTAGCCGAACTTGCCCTTGAGAATGCCCGCCTGAGTCTTCGAGGCGCGCCCCACGGCCTTGGCGATACCAAAGTCGATGATCTTGATTTCACCTTCATAAGAGATAAGCACATTTTGAGGACTGATGTCTCGATGCACGAGCCCGAGTTCACGCCCGCTGTGGTCCCGCTTGTTGTGGGCATAATCGAGACCTTCGCAGATCTTCATCACGATGAAACATGCCTGGGCAATGGGCATGTTTTCGCCGGTTTCACGGCCTCGTTCGAAAATGGCCCGCAGATCCTTGCCATGGATATATTCCATGGCGATGTAGTACGAATCCTGTTCCTTGCCGAGGTCGAAGACCTGGGCGATGTTGGCGTGATTGAGCTGGACAGCGATCTTTGCCTCGTCGATAAACATCTTGATGAACTCTTCGTCCTCCGCGATGTTGGGCAAGATCTTCTTGACTGCAACGAGACGTTCGAAGCCCTCCACGCCAAAGGTCTTGGCCTTGAAGACCTCGGCCATGCCGCCCACGTTGATGCGCTCCAGCAGGAGGTACTTTCCAAAGCGAATCGGTCTTTTCACTCGGGCACCTGTTTGGTTGTGGGCCTCAAGACGGCTCTATTCATTGGTCAGAGCCATCGGGTAACGACATCAGCTTCCGGCGAAATGCGGCATCGTCCCAGATGAAATCTGCAACGAACCGGTCTGTTGCGGACATCTTCCTGAAGGCATCGCATGGTCGATGCCCTCGACGAGACGCGACAAGCAGCCGCCGGATCGGTGCGCATGATACACAATAAAGGGGCAAGACGCAAAACCGAATCGTCTTTGCACTTTTTGGGCCCATCGCATCGACGCTACGCTCTTTTGTGTGCGCCGAACCACACACAAGGCCTGATTGTTGTGATATAAATCAACGCACCAACGTTGGACCCGAAAAAACAGCAGATCGTTGGACCGGAGTGATGAAATCTCCAGGTCCCGGGGAAACATCCCATGCTCCATCTGTTTTCCTCCCTGGCCTTGGCATGGCACAGCGCGGCGCAGAATCCCGAACTGCATTTCATGTTGGCCAGTCCATGGATCATCCTGCCTGTGCTGGCCCTGGGTGCCTCTGTGGGCAGCTTTCTCAACGTGGTCATGATCCGCGTGCCCCGGGGCGAATCCATCGTTTCGCCCCCATCCCACTGCATGAGCTGCGGCGCAGCCATACCCTGGTACGACAACATTCCCATCTTGAGCTACCTGATTTTGCGAGGCCGATGTCGTCGATGCAAAGCCAAATTCTCGCCCGCCTATGCCGTCACCGAGGCCATCACCGCAGTCCTGGCGCTGGCTTGTTTCTTTCACGCCAGGACCGACGCGCCTTGGCTTCATCTGAGTCGCTTTCTGGCCGAATTTGCCTTCGTTTCCGTGCTCATCGTCCTTGCTGGGATCGACGCGAAGACCTGGATTCTCCCCAACCGGATCGTCTTGCCCGCAATTCCAGTTTTCTGGAGCATGGCCGTCTTGACCCACGAACTCACCTGGTCCGACGCTCTCATCGGGGCTTCGGCAGGATTCGTCGTCCTGGCCCTGGTCATCCTGGGCTATGGGCTGGCCACCGGCAGGATGGGCATGGGTTGGGGCGATGCAAAGCTCATGGCGGCTCTCGGTGCTTTCCTGGGCTGGAAGGCTCTGCCCCTCATCATTTTGCTGGGGTCCTTCCAGGGCCTGCTGGCGGCCATCGTGATGCTGTCCATGGGGAAAACCTCCAGACCCACCGAGCCATACCGCCCGCTCTCCGACGAAGAACCACAGGCAAAGGAGGGCAGCCACGACGAAGGAACGGGTGCCACCAAAGACGACGAATTGGCCGAGCAACTGTCCCATCCCGACTCCTGGCGGCATACAGCGCTTCCTTTTGGGCCTTTCCTGGCCCTGGCCGCCATCGAGACCCTCTTTTTTCAGCAGCGACTCCTCGACCTCTGGCTTTCGTGACGAAGACTCCCTTCTACGCAGACATTTTCCCCTGCAATTCCCAAACAATCCATTCACCAGACCTTTGCGGGAAATGCTGCGTTTTGGTATTTCTGCATTTTTGTAATTATTGTAAAAGAAATGCTTGCAGCCATCCTTCGATAAACTTATACTCACGATACGAACGGAGATGTGGAATGCTCACAGGGATCAGCCACTCGTTGCCCATCAAGACGCTCCTTTTCAAAAACGGGCAGGATTTTCTACGCCACTACCGGGAAATGGACGGAGAAGGCGGCGTCGTGGTCCCGAGCAAACTCCGATATCACCCAGGAGACCGGGTGATCCTGGAGATCTTCTTTCCCCCAATGCCCAATCGCCTCCTGCTCAGGGCCGAGGCCGTTCCTCACATGGCATCCCAGGGGTTTGCAGCCTTCCGTTTCCTGGACAGCGAAGCGCTCAAGAAATCCTATCTGGTGACCGTCGCCAAAAAGAATTTTCGGGTCAGACGACGACGGCACCGCCGCTATCCAACAGACCTGGAAGTCACCTGGCAAGTGGAGGGCGTGGCGCTCCACCATCCTGCCAGACTCCGGGATCTGAGTCGCGGAGGTCTCTCGTTGGCCACGGCCTGGCCCCCTCCCGTGGGAACCAATGTGGTCATGCATCTGCACTTGCCTGAAGATCCCACAGCCCTCATTCTGGAAGGCCGCGTGACCTGGACCGCACAAAACACCAAAGCAGGTGCCATGGGCGTTCGGTTCTTCACGAATGCAGTCTCTGAAATGAAAAGGCTGCGGCACTTTCTCCATCAACTCAACGACAGTGGCCTGGTGCCCAGCATCGGAGATGTGATCCAGGATTCGGGGCGAACGCATCGGCCCAGGCATGCAGATCCTTCCTGATTCATCGAGGGAGCCGATCGTTGCGGGAAAACTCAGGCCTGTGGTATCACTTCCATCATCGAGGGGGGCAGGAAGGGGATGCCATGAAAATTCTCGCACAAGGAACGAAACGGTTGATCGCAGATCCTGACCCGGAACGGGCCAGAGAGGCCTTTCGATCCAAGACCAGAGCCCTCGTGCCCAAGGTAATGACTGTCTCGCAGGCCGTGTCGCGTTTCGTCAAGTCCGGCGACTACCTCGTGGTGGGAGCCTTCGGCGCAGTACGGATCCCCACGGCAATACTCCACGAAATCGCACGACAGGGCATCACGGGACTCAAGTTCGGTGGCCATACGGCCACCCACGACTGCCAGATCCTCTCTGCGGCGAAAGCCTTCGACGCCTGTGACATCGCCTATGTGGTGGGCCTGGAGGCCAGGGGCCTGTCCAAGGAATCGCGCCGCTACTTCGAATCGGGCGACGTAGAACTCATCCAGTGGACGAACGCGGCCCTGGCCTGGCGGCTCAAGGCCGCTGCCATGGGAATCCCGTTCATCCCGGCCCGCCACATGCTGGGAACCGACACCCTGATCAACAGCGCTGCCAAGATTATCAATTGCCCCTACACAGACTTGCCGCTGGTGGCTCTTCCCGCTCTCTATCCAGACCTGGCGGTGATCCACGTCCACGAAGCCGACATTTACGGCAACGCCAGGATCCGGGGCATCCTCGTGGCGGACGAAGACCTGGCCCGTGCATCCAAGAAGGTAATCATCACCTGTGAACGCATCATCCCCAATGAAGAGATCCGCCGCGAGCCGCACCTGACGAACATCCCCTACTACTGCGTGGATGCCGTGGTGGAAGTGCCCTTCGGGTCCTATCCGGGAAACATGCCCGGCGAGTATTATTCCGACGAGGATCACCTGCGACTGTGGCTCGAAAAGGAAAAGGATCCGAAAGAATTTTCCGAGTTTTTTCGCAAATATGTCTTAGATACAAAAAACTTCGACGAGTATCTCACACTCTGCGGAGGCATCGAGCGACTCAGAGAACTGCGCAGCGAGGAACTCTTTCCAAACGGCATCCCAACGAGCAGCGGACCAGCACCGGACAGCAATGAAGGGGGAAGGTGACCATGGAGCGTTCCTACAACGACATGGAGTTGATGATCTGCACGGCCTCGCGCTTCCTGGAAGACGGAAAACTCGCCGCCGTGGGAACAGGCGCCCCTTGCGCTGCGGCCATGCTCGCCCAAAAGACCCATGCACCGAACCTCATGATGATCTTCGAGGCCGGCGGCATGGCGCCCTTGCTGCCCACCATGCCCCTGTCTGTGGGAGACTCGCGCACCACCTTCAAGGCCCTGGTCGCTTCCTCCATGGACGACATCATGGGCATGTGCCAGCGAGGCATGGTAGACTATACGTTCCTGGGGGGTGCGCAGATCGACAGGTACGGCAACCTCAACTCCACCTTCATCGGTCCATCCCACAAACCAAAGGTGGTTCTTCCCGGGTCGGGCGGTGCCAATGACCTGGCTTCCTTCTGTTGGCGAACCCTGGTCATCACCCCCCAGGACAAGCGCCGCTTCGTAGAAACGTTGGACTTTCTCACCACGCCCGGCTATCTCACCGGCAAAAAGGCCAGAGAGAGGGCGGGCCTGCCTGCACAGACGGGCCCATACAAGATCATCACCCAGCTCGCAGTCCTCGGGTTCGACGAAGAGACAGGCCGCATGCGCCTGGAACAGACCCACCCGGGAGTCACGCTGGAACAGGTACGAAACGCCACTGGTTTTGAACTCCTCGTCTCGGACCACCTTTCAGAGACCAAGCCCCCAACACAACGAGAGTTGACCATCCTACGCAACGAGGTCGATCCCTACCACTACATCATCGGTCGCTGACTGCCGGCCCCCTTCGCACCAAGGCGTCCCGCCGGCAGACAGAATCCCCACCAGCAGACAGAATCCCGCCAGCAGACAGCGTCTCGCCGCTTTGGCTGCCGAACACGAATCGCCCCAGACAAGGATTGCGGGCATAGTCTCGTGATCGATATGGCCGGAACTGGAGGATGCCCCGCTGGACCAGGCTCGCGACAGACCTACCGAGCCATGCGTTTGAGTGCGTTGGTCTGGATCCTGCCGGTGACCTCACGCCGCAGGGCACCGCGCAGTCCGCGAACGAAGAACGCCCGGATCTTGTTCATGCTCAAAGAACGCACATGGCTCGAAGAGAGCTTGCTCAACCGGCGAAACGTCGCACTCTGGGAAGAAAACGGGAAGGTTTCCATGTGGGTGTCTGCCGCGTTCATGAGCCAGGAAGGCGGCCCGCCCGGTGGATCGAACCGGAAAGAGGCCATGTCCGCGTCCCGGTCCACCCAGATGGGATTGCTCACGGCGTAGGGCAGAATGGGACTGACCTGCGGCGTCTGGGGGATCGGCTTGATGTATTCGGACAAATCGATCCCAATGTCGAAATTGGAAAACGCCGCGTTCACCACGAGCCCGAAACTCATCTCCGGATAATAGACGGGCGTGTAGATGGGGCTCTCGGTCCTGGCATTGGGCCCTACCCCCATGGCGATGATGGAATACCATGCGTCCTGGTCCGGATTGTCCTGGAAGGTGACGTCCAGGTTCACCACGTTCGTGTTGTGTCCGTTTGCCGTGGGAATGCAGTGACACTCCCTGGTCACGAAGTCATCGCCCACATCGATGTCGCGACAAGGCCAGCTTGCCATGGCGCCCTGGCATCGGTCTCCTTGTTCGTTGCCCAGAAACACCCAACGCAACGACCCATTGCGGTAAACTTCCACCCGGTCCACGTCGAACCAGGCTGGAGACTGGACACGAACACGGATATCGAGGGGCTGGCCGGCCGGCACGTTCAACTGGGAACCCATGGGCTTTCCGTCGACCCAAAACTCCATGAACGGCCCGTAACTGAGAAACGAGCAATGCGCCTTGATGTTGCGCGCGATCTCGAGCGGATCGATCTCGGCTGGGTCGTCTGTGGAAGAGCAGACGAAATTATGGGGCATGCCCCCCTCGATACGCGTCAAGGTATGGCTGTCACTGTTTCCCATCGCGGTATAGACGATGCCGTGATTGAGCAATCGGAACCAATCTTCTGCAACCCCCTGCCATTCCACGCAGGGTCTGTCGGCGCCTTCACCAGTGACCTCCCATGTGGCCGAAGGCTGACAGGAGGCCTCGACACAGACCCCCTTGCCCTGCCCGCAGGCAGAATCCTTGCAGCCACAGGCTGCATCCATGCAGCAGGCAGCCGAAGGATGGCAGTCCGACTGGTGCTTGCAGGGTTCGACACAGCGACCGAGCACCGGATCGCAGACCAGGTCCGCACCGCATTCGTCCCGGTGGGCGGCATCGCACTCGGCGTCCAGCTTGCACAATCCTGTCTCATTGTCGCAGTCACCCAGATTACAGTCACTGTTGTCGTGGCAAGAAGCCTGCATGCGGCAACGGCCCAGGTTCCTGTTGCAGTATGCCGAATCCCCCAGAAACTGGCAGTCTACATCGCTGAGACATTGCCTGGCGGCATCTTTGTAGTACCCAAAGGCCTTGCTCTCCTGCGGGCTGCGCGCCAAGACCCTGCGCACCCAGTACTCCGATGCCTGGTCCTCGCTCCAGTCCGCCTTGCACTCCTCCGGGGCAAAATCGTCGGGCAACGCGTCGATTTCGTGGCGCAGGTAGGCAATACAGGTGTTAAACTTGCGGATTTCGTCGTTGCTCGGTGTCCGGATCATATCGTAGCGCTTGCCGTTGATGACCTCGATGGCATCCTGGGTGGGATCGAAATTGGCTGAATTCGCCAGGATCGAGTTTTGCGTCTGGAGAAGACCCGGCTCCAAGGTCAAATCATACGGGTTCATCCCGAACTGGTCGAAATACCCGAAAAACGAATCTCTGGGATGCGGCACCAGGACCACGGTGTTTTGGGGGCCGTATTCTCCGAGATTCCTGAGCGCGGTAAAAATCTGGCGAGGCGGCAGCCCCCTCCAGTCCACGGCACCGTTCTCCGGAAGGTTGTCGTCGAAATGCAACGGAAACCCAATAAAATGGCCGATCTCCACCGTGGTCAGTTCCAATCCGACCTGAGTCTTGATCCATCGGTCCACGCCCATACGCCTCGCGATGGGGCCATAGTCCGTGATCCAGTCGTGATCCGACGAAGACAAAAGCTCGATGCCCTCCACCAGATATGACGTGATCCGGTCTTTGAAACGAACGACCGCATCGAAACTGTTTTGCCCATGGACATGGAAGTCTCCGGAAATCCACCCAGTGCTGTCCACGACGCGCTGAATCTCTCCATCGAGGACCTGGGCCCGACCATCGTCTGGCAGGGTCAAAACCTGCTCGTCGATGGAATATTCTCCACCCTTGGAGATGACGAACCGGTATCGGCCGGGCGCCAGGGTGAACTCCCCGGCACCGGTGGCACTGTGGATCACCTTGACGATGCCCATCTTGAACCGTGAATCTCCAAGCTCCAGGTAGGTCTTGCCACTATCCGGGATGCCATCGCCACGACAAGAGGGATCGGTGACCGGGAAACAGTTGCACACATCCCGGCCCTTGGCATCGAAGCAGTCGCCCACCACGGTGATCTTGGCTGCGGTCCTGTGTCCCGCCTGGTCCCTGATGTCGAACTGGACCCTGCCAGCCGGACCGATGGGAATCCCAACCTCGAACGTCTTGCCGGCCTTCACCTCGATACGCTGGGCATCGGAGGGGCGATGGCCCGACTTGTAGGCAACCACATAGTACCGGCCAGGCTGCAAGTGCGCCGAAAAGTTCCCGTCCCAGACCCGATCGTCACCCCGGTCGGTGAGGATTTCGTTGATCACCCCGATCCGGCCCACGGGAAACTGGTCGCTCACCGAAGCAGCTTTGGCACACCGTTCGAGGAGATCGTAGGAAACCACCCTGCCATCGGCGCGCAACAGATCGCAGGCCGTCGTTTCCAGCCGGGGATACTCGTCGGCAAACTGCGGATCCAATGGGTCCTTGATCACAAAAACCTTGGCGTGACTCACCGGCTTACCGGTGAGGCTGTCGTAGACATGGCCCTTGATCCGCCCACTGGGCACCCCCCAAATCTTCAAGGCCTCGTCCAACACGGAAGCGGTGTCCCCCTCGCCAATGATAAAGTATCGTCGATAGGACAACCGCCCACCACTCTGGCAATCCGGGTCAGAAGTGGGACAACGCCACCAGTGATGAAACACGAACGTAAACGCTCCGGTCTCGATGGGCACGAGCAGCTTGCCCGGAGCCTCATCAGCAGGGCCACAAATGCCCCAGGGGTCTTCGGCCGGCCTGCGATCCGTCACCACGCCGTAGGAGACCTTGTCACCCACGCCCACCATGAAATCGTAGGATACCGGGTGGTTCAGGATGTCCTCGCCGTGCATGAACTTGTCCATGATATGGGATGTCTCGTCGAAGCCCAGATTCGGCGCAAAGACCTTGAGTCGCTTGCCGAACATCAAAAAATCTCCGGCCAACATGCCCGACGTGTAGTTGTCGTCGCCCACGATGGCGTCCAACACGCCCTTGGGTTCGTCTGCGGAACTCTCGCGTTGGCGAAACGGACACATGGGCCGGACCTGATCCCTGGAGCCCTCACCGGCCGCCACCGTGGTCACCATCTCCACGTACCTGGCGCCCCGCCTCAAAACATAGTCTGTCTGAAACGACGCCTCGCCGATAATGAGCCCCAAGATACCCATGGCCTCGAGATAGTCGTCGCCAGGTCCCGAGGCACAGATGACGGAAAAATCATCTCTGGCCAAGGGGTTGCCTTGATCGTCTTTGGGCCAAACCGCCGGACAGGCATCTTTTGGGGGGGGCGCAGGAGGTCCGTCCCAATCCGGGCCTCTGCGCACCGCGCCGGGAGGAGGATTGGGAATGAGCAGGTTCATCGAAGGAAAGATCTCGGCGAACTGGTCTTCCCCGTGCCCACCCTGGTATTCGGCCTGCGGCCTGTTCAAGTCGGCATCGATGAGGGTCCCTCCAAAAATGCCCGGCCCCACTGAATTGCCCGGCTGGAGGATCGCCACTCGGATTTCGTCGTTCTCCAGGATGAAATCGCCCACCTCGGCCAAGGCCGCCGGACCACCGATGAGCTGACTTCTGTGAGATGCCCGAAAGGCCTTCACAGACCCTGACTCATCCTTTTTCGGCCCACAGGTCCCGGCCATCATGGCCAAGGCAACCAGGGCCCCTCGCACACCGTATCGGACCACAGCTTTCGACATCGCTGTCTCCACTCGCTCAAGAAAGAAACATCAAAACGCCGCCTGCATCTGCACCAGCACAGCATCGTTGTCCACCTGTGCATGGTGGATTTCCTGCTTGTGAGTGTAGGACAACTGTGCCCGCAGATATCTCGTCCAGAGAAAGTTGACGCCGCCGGTGAGCGCCCAAACATCGTCGGCCGCATCCACGTTCCGATTGGGATCGAGGTACTCGAACCGAACCGCCGCCTCGAGCCGGCCTGGTAGAATGAAATACCCGACCTGACCGTAGGCCCCGAGCCCTTCGATGACCTCTGGCAGAGCCGAAGGCACGGTGGGCGACTCCTTGGGTTTTTCCCAGTTGTAGATGGCTTCCGCCAGGATCGACAGCCCGTGCCACTTGAGCCCCAGGTCCGCCGAAGCGGTCATGCGGTCGGTTGCAGGCCCATGGGCGTACTGGAAACTCGTGCCCACGCCGATCCGTACCTTGTGGTACATCCGCTGAAACGGCTTGAGGGCATCGCAAACCGAGTCTCCCATGGGCCCGAAGGGTGCCACCTCCAACCGGGCGGCAGACATGTACCCGCCACCTTCATTGCCGAAGTTGAGCCCCTTGTCCGCGTTGAAAAAGCCCAGGTCATACTTAAACCAACGAAGGTCCCCTTTGACCCAAAAACCCGGCCTGCGGTCGATGACCAATTTCTCTATGGCTATGGAACGCTCCACGAGCTGAAGCGATCGTGACGAGACCATCCTGCCACGGGCGCCTGGCACCTTGCGCGCGCCCATCCCCACTTCCAGGGCCCTCCAGCGACGCCAGGAAATCGAGGCATCCAGGAGCTGCGCGCCAATGAACTGGCCTGCCAGGCCATCGCCGCTGCTGCCTCGCTGCAGGTCTGAAACCGCCTCGATCTCCAACTCGTAGTGGAAATCCCAGGGCAGGCTCCCAAAAACACCCAACCTGGCGCGCCGGATCAAAAGCCCCTCGTCACTGGCAGGGTCCCCGTTTTCGTAGAGTGCATCCTTGCCCACGTACAGAACGCCTTGGACCTGGAGCTGACCAGTAAACACGATGCTGTAAGGGCCCCGCCGCAGCCCGAAAAGATGCCTGTGAGTCCCGAACCGCCGGCGACCGAATCTGCGCCGCATCATCCTGCGCATCCGCCCAGATGGCCCCGGGGCGGCGGCATCCTTGGCCCCTGGATTGTCCTTCGGGGCAGTGACGACAGCCTCCCGGCTCGGCCTGCTGCGATGCGGGGCTGCCACTGGCTGCTGCGGTGCCGGCGCAGGGGCAGCCACGGGTGCGACTGCAGAACCTGCAGTCGCCCCACCGGCCTGCCCGGCTTTTTTCTCGGCGCCCTTTTCGTTCTTTTCCTTTGCTCCGGCAGGGACGGCCCGGGGGGCCACAGGGGCCTTCCCCTCCCGGGCAGCACCCTGGGCCGCTCCGGAAGTGGATACAGACCCGGCACCCTGGGCCCACACCTGGCCCGGCCACAACAAAACCGCGGACAGCATTGCCACTGCGTGCTTCATGGAAATCTCCTCCTCGAATCTCGACCACCCAGCGCCCTGCCTCATGAGCGCTTCCGTATCAGCAATCCCACCAAAATGAATGCAAACAAGACCAGCGGCATCGACCCGCCATTGCCGCCCGAAGCACGACAGTTGCAGCCGCCACCTCCACCGGAAGGCTGGGTGGCGTCGGAGGCGTCTGCGCTCGTGCCGGCGTCTGGAATCTCCTTTGTGCCCTGATCGAGAGGATTCATGTAGTTTCCCGTGTTTCCGTTGTCGTGATGGAACGATGCCCAATCGATGCGGCCGTCCGTGGTGCCCTGGGTGTTCCATGCATAGAGCCAGCCGGACCTGGTGTTGACCACGACCTCGAGCAATCCATCCCCGTCGATGTCTCCCACGGCCGGCGCGGCAATGGCCCATTGCCCCGTGAACTTGGGCCAGCCGGCAGGCTCCTGGCCCTCTGCGTTCCAGGCATGGACATAGTATCCCGCCGAAGTGGTGAGCACCTCGGGCCAGCCGTCGGCGTCGATGTCGGCCACCGTGGGATCGTGGAAGAACTGCCAGTCATCCACGCGCCTGGGCCAGGCCGGCAGGAATTCTCCCGTCTCGGTGTTCCAGGCACTCACATGGCTGTCGTAGTCCACCCTCGTGCCCCCCGATGCCATGGACTCGGCCGCCTTGAGACCGGCGGTGCCTTGAATAACGTCCACCACACCGTTGTTGTCCAGGTCGGCAAACGTGGTGTTGGTGATGAGCACCTGGGTGGGTTCGTCCTCCGAGTCGCTGTCGGGACCAAACGGCCTGTTGTCCATGGAGAGAATCTTGCTGCCGTCTCCGTCGTAGAGGCTCACTGGAGAAGCGATGCCGGCGACACCGATCTCCGGCAGGCCGTCTCCGTCCACGTCGGCCATGGCCGGGGCGTTTGGAATGCCCGTCCCGATGACCGGCAGCACGGGCAGACTCAACATACGAATGGGAAAACCCGTCAGGAAGGGGCCGCCGGCATGATCGTTTCCGTCGGCATGCACCGCATAGACTGTGCCCATGTTGTCCATGTTCTGGTTGACGCCCATGACCAGGTCGGGCGAGCCGTCGCCGTCGATGTCTCCCACCGTCGGCGTGGACATGATCCGCCCGAAATCCGTCTGATCGCTCAGCCCCAAAAAGACCGGGAATCCAGGCCGCATGGAACCATCCGGCTCCCAGACGTAGAGATGTCCGTCCATGGCGCCCACGATGATTTCGAGCATCCCATCGCCATCCAGGTCGGTGACCACGGGGGAAGCGAAGACTCCCGAGTCGAACCGATGATGTTCATCGGTGGGCTCAGCCAGATCCCGATTCAACTCGACTGGGAAGTTCCCGTAGACGGAACCATCGGATTCGAACACATAAATGTACCCATCGAACGAGGCCACCACCACCTCCAAAGACCCATTGCCGTCGATGTCTGCAATGGCCGGGGTGGCCATGACCGCTGAATGTACGTCCGGGCTCACCCCACCGGCCTCGTATGCCCTGGCACTTCGATGGTTGAGCTGGTTGGCTGGGTCGAGATGGGGGATGGGGTTGACCCACACATCCTCCCAACCGGGCAGCAGGCTGCCGTCGGCCTGGATGGCCCAGACCCGGCCGTTGGCATCAGCGATCACGATCTCTCTGGCGCCGTCACCGTCCAGGTCGGCCAGCTTGGGAGAAGATTCGCCCGAAGCATCGAGATAGAGCGGGAAAGCATCCAGCAAGTCCGGGTCTTCGTGCACATGCACGGCCTTGCGGTACTCACCCTCGGTGCCGTCGAGATGCTGGTCTGCGCTGTGCCCCGTGACGCGAAGACGCAAGGTGACCATGTACCGGTTGACCACGTGGTCGGGCTTGGGCATGGCAGGGTTGTCGACTTGCACGTTGGTAACATCCCAATCTGCAATGAGCCCCGTCTTGGGCTCTGTCTCGGTGCCCGAAGCAATGGTCTGGAAATCCCCGTCATCGGGCTCGATGCCGGGAGCCCATTCCAGGACCCAATCCACGCTGTCATACATGTCTCGTCTAAACCAGACCTCGCCCTGAATGGCCAGGCTGGGAGTCTTGCTGGGGTAGATCACGTCGAACCAGCCAGGGCTCTGAATGTCGGCCACCGGCGGAATCCTGCCCTCGTCCACCGCTGCCACGGCATTGCCCGCGTTGACCCGGCCGTATCCGAAGCGCTGATCCCAACCCGGCTTGGTGGGATAGCGCGTGGGATCGTCGGCAGATGTCGGATCGTAGATGTCATCGACTGTCTCGATGAGCAGTTCGCGCACCTCTTCTGATCTCAGCCTGCGGGCTCCAAACTTGTCGGTGGACTTGGGTGAGCCGTCTGGGAAGGGAATGTCTGCCTGGAGAGCCATGGAACAAATCAGACCGGCGATCCCGGCGGTGCGCCCCGTGGCCTCCGAAGAGCAGGATCGACCCGGCACCGACAGGGCGAGCTGGGCCCCGTAGTTGGTGCAGTTGTTGAAATTCAAAAACGTCGTGGCGTTGCGCCAGTTCTGAGAATCGTACCGGATGGCATGCACGTAGATACAGTGGTTGTTCGTTCCAGGAAAATTGTGGTGGAAACTGTTTTCGTCCGCTGCACTACATATGGTCACCACGTCGTTGCGCCAGGCGTAGTCGAGGGCATCTCGGGAGACCTTGGAGTTGCTGATGGCACCCAGGGCCTCCTGGATCACCGCCGCTCCGCTGTCCACGGCGAAGATGGCCCCCAGTGCGAAGTCGTTTCCGTCCACCACGAAGCTGTCGCCCACCCGCACAGGCATCACGGCACATTCGGGACAGACCCCGGGGCTGCCGCGGCCGTTGTTGGCCTCTGCGCAGGAATCCTTGGCCTCTCCCGTCCCGTGGCCGAAATCCGTGTCGTCGAGGGGATCGTTGTCGTCGTCGAAGAAGTCCCATCCACAGATGTCGTCTACATACCCGTTGGCATCGTCGTCGTTGCCGTCGGAAAAAATCACGATCAGATCCTCTGGATCCAAGAATGAATTGCCGTTGGTGTCCCACTGACCTCCATTGAACGCAAGGATGCGAGAATCGCAGGGATGGGTCGGCAGGTCGTGACCCGAATCCGTGGTGTAGTCCTGGACGTTGAAAAACCCATCGTTGTTGACATCGTATGTGGTGCCGTCTCCACCACAGCCGGTATCGGGCGCCGGAATTTCGCCCTTGTTGAGATAGTACTTGTTGACCAGGTCCGGCTCGCGCCACCGGATGCCCGAATCCAGCTCGGCGATGACGATGCGCCGGTCCCCGATGGTGCGCTGCCAGGCTCGGTCCGCGTGGAACCCAGACCCCATCTGGAGTTCCTCGGGATTCTTGATCCGGTCGGCAACGTCGGGGTCCATCCAGCACCAGAAATTCCAATCCGACGCATATCCCGGATCGTCGGGCCAGTTGGCCGGGTCCATCAAATCCCCCTGGCCGGGGTGGCTCTGGTTGACGCATGGGGCATTCGGATCAGGAGGCCATGTCGCTTCCGATGGTCCAGCCCAAACCACGAATATCGCACCCACCACCATTGCACCCAGGACCGATCCCCGCCACCTGCTCGAAGTCATCACGATTCTCTCCTCCGTACCGAAAAAACACCGCGTCTGTGATCTCCTCGACGAGACACAAACATTTCCAATGGTTGATTCGACCACCAAGGTTAGCCAAAATCATGCTCCAGGGAAAGGAAAACCTCTGAGGTCAACCGTCAATCATCACGGACTTTGGAAAGGATTGGCCTGGGAAAAATCGGGAAAATAGATCGATGCTGCCTCCAACTCCTGCATCCAGCCGTATCGAAGAGAGATGTCCTCGACTGCCTCCAGCACTGATTCGTATTCTTCCCGGGCCAGCCCCCTGTCGAGGGGAGGCCTCAAGCCTGGACGGGGTGGCCGATACTGACTCATGAGACTGAGGGACAGGTCCTCGTCCATGACTCCAGCCAGCAACTCCAGCACTCCCCGGCTGTCTGCCATGTCGCCGGGCAAGACGAGATGGCGCACCAAAACTCCGCTGACCGCCACCCCGGACTCGTCGAGGACCAGCCCGCCCACCTGCCGGTACATCTCGGCCAAGGCGGCCCTGGAGACATCCACCAGGTTGCTTGGCGCTCGGAGTTCGGCCAGGCGGGCCTTGGGCCCGTACTTGAAATCCGGAAGATAGATGTCGACGATGCCGTCGAGCAGTCGCAGCGTTTCGAGCCCGTCGTAGGCACTGCTGTTGTAGACCACCGGGAGACGAAAGCCTCGCTCGTCCGCCAGGAACAGCGCCTCGACAGCCATGGGCACCACGTGGGAAGGAGTCACCCAATTGAGGTTGTGGCAGCCGCGTTCCTGCAAGGAGAGATACTGCTCGGCAAGTTCTTCCACCGACTCATGGGCAGATGCCTCGGCAGCCGTCGAATCGCTGATTTGATAGTTCTGGCAATAAGGACAGCCCAGCCCACATCCAAGAAAAAAAACCGTGCCAGAGCCCCGCCTCCCCGAAATCGGCGGTTCCTCTCCGTGATGGGGACCGACCCAGGACACAGCCACCTGGTGGGCCACTCCACAGACGCCGACCTGCCCGTCGAGACGCCGAGCCATGCATGCCCGCCCGCATATCCGACAGGGTTGGGCCAAATCCCACAGGGCTTCGAGCCGCTGCCTGCGTTGCTCTGCATCGAGCACGAACCGCCTGGGACGAACTGCTTTCATATCGCACCATGTCTGGAAATCTGAAACGTCACCCATTTCCCACCCTCCTGTTCCCCCGCCCCTGGTTCCCATCGCGCCGCAGGGTGCCCGCGAACGCATATCGAATGTGCGACTCTACAACGAGTTGTCAACGAGGCAAACTCCTTGCAGGCCTCGACGCCAACGGATACATTGTTGCCGCTGAATTCATCAATCGCATCCTTGTGCGGATTGGTTCGACGACTGGCCAGACGAGACGAGGCTGTGTTTTTTGTCTCACGAACGGACAATTCGAGCATGAAAACGACGCATCATTCCAGCGACCAACATTGGATACCCAGACACAAAGGCCGCATTCTCGTGGTGGACGACTCCAGGACCCAGCGTGCCCTGGTGACGAGCCTGCTCGAAAAACGCGGCCTGACGGTGGAAACCGCCGAAAAAGGGACCGAAGGGTTAGAAAAACTCCAAAAAACGGATCCGGATCTGGTGCTCCTGGACGTGGTGCTGCCCGACATCGACGGATTTCGTCTCTGCAGGCTCATCCGGTCCAAGGAGCGCTATCAATCCCTGCCCGTCATCTTTATCACCTCGCTCGACAAGCGCGAAGACATCCTGCGCGGCTTTGCCGCCGGCGCATCCGACTACGTGGCCAAACCCATTGCTCCCGAAGAATTCATGGCCCGGGTCATGGCCCATCTCAACGTAGCCTTGTTGCACCGCGAACGCCTGGAAGCACTCGAACTGCTCACCGAGGCCAAGGGGCGGCTCCAGCGCACCGCCCTGGCCGAGGGCCTGGCGCACAACCTCAACAACCTTCTGGCCCCGCTCATGGGCAATCTGTCATGGCTCGACAGTGAACTCCCGGAAGGAGAACCCAAGAAGGCGGTGCGTGAAATGCTGGATGTGGTGGAGCGACTCCACCAGGTCATCCAGGCTTTGACCGGCTTTTTGTCCAGCAGGTCGAGCACCACCACGGGCCCCATCGGACATCACCTCTCGACCCTTTGCGACGGACTCGAACCCCAGCTTCCCGAGGGCGTCCGTCTCGTCCGGAGTTTCGATCCCAATGACCAGACGCCCCTACCGCAGGCCATCCTGCCGGCCATCTCGGCGCTCCTGACCAATGCGGCCGAAGCTACCACCGAAGGACAAATCGAAATCAGCGTGCAAAAAGAGAACGCTGAATCCGGCGACGATTCCTGTCTGACCATCGAAATTCGCGACACGGGCAAAGGCCTCGACGAAAAAACCAAGCACCAGGCCTTCATCCCCTTCTTTAGCACCAAAGACGTGGTGGGCGCCGGTCTGGGCCTGCACGCCGCCCAGCTCGCAGCAGAACGCTTCGGCGGAACCGTGACCCTGGACGGCGCACCGGGACGGGGTGCCCTGGCCAGGCTGCGCATCCCGAACCTGTCACGAACCACGTCGTCCAGCGGCAGATATGTCACGCAGAAGCCCTGCCGTTCTTGACCAGCCTCCAGAACCACAACGCAACCAGACTCCAAACCAGTCCCAGGGGCAGCAAACTCCACAGTCCAGGCAGCCCGAGGAGCTGTCCGAAGTTCGAACTGCCTTGAGTATAGGCCAGCGACCCATCGAGGAAATGTGGCCAGACGAAATCCGTCAGAGGGTCTGCGGTGCCCATGGGAGCTTCCGGCCCCACCGCCGTGGCCGCCAGCATGTTGGCCACCGACCAGGCCAGCGACCCAAAACAGGTCAGTCGCGCGGCCCGCGCAATCTTTCCCGGCCCCTCCGGATAGGCCCAGGCCACCGCAGCGGCCAGCAGCCCCAAGGCCGGGATCATGTGCCTGGGCCCCAGGGCCGCACCCCCGTCCCACATGTAATATGAGGCATTGAGCATCCAATAGTACACAAACGTGGCAGCCACCAGGGCCACGAATCCGCGAGGCCCCTGCCGCCACCAGGCCCACAGCCCCACCAACGAGAGAACGAAGACCGGACTTTCGAAAAACAATCCCCGGTGGGGACCCAACAGGAGCGCCGCAGCCACCCTGGGATCAGGACTGCGCAGGCCCAGCAGGCCCTGGCTCATACCCTTGGCAAAAACAGGGTCCACCAGGTGCTGGTATCCCACGCTGAACGGGCTGCCGAAACAGGCCCAGTGATAGAAAGCCAGGGCCACAGCCACCGGCAAGGCGCCCCCGGTCATACGCAGAAAAGTTCTGACCCGACGAGGCGTCCCCCAAAGCATCCAGAGCCCGAGAAAGGCCGCCACCGGGGCCACGGTGTATTCGGTGGCCACGGCATAGGCGAGCAGCAGCCCGGCCAGGATGCCATGCCAGGCAGGTCTCGTCGCCCTTTCGTCTCGCCCCAGCTCCCAGAGGCTCCATGCCGTAATCAGCAGGGATGCAGCGAGCTGATGCCCATAGAAAAGCGTGGCGTAGGGAAAGGCGAGGCTGCCAAGGCCATACACGAAGACGGCGAACAAGGCCTGCTGGTCGCTGCGGTGGAAACGGGTCACCAGGACGAAGAACAACAGAGCCAATGCCAGGGCCGCAGGGATCACGTTGGCCGTCAAGTTGGCGAAGGCCAGGCCGCGACGATATGCTGGGTTGTATCCCATGGCGGGAAACGGCATCCTGCGACCAGTCCTGGGCGACCGCCATCCGGCAGGATGCCGTATCCACTGACGGGGCAGGGCCTTGCCGAGCAAGCGGCGAACCCCGTAAAACAGCCCATAGCCGAGGGTCCCCAAGAGGCTCGCGCCTGGTGCCTTGTCGGAATAATAGTGCCCCGAAAACCTGGCCTTGTCCTCCGTGTTGATATGGTAGGGATCGATGTCGAGTCTGCCCCGTTCAATGAGCGAACGCGTCAGGTCGAATCGGGAATTTTCGTTCCACTGCGTAGAGGACTGGAAATAGGCGTAGGTGGAGACAAAGAGAACGAACAGGACCCAAGCGACCTGACGTCGCCGAGCACCTCGACCAGGATCCGTCGATTCGACAACCCTGGTCCCCAAGTCGCCGTCCAGCCCTGGCTCTCCCTCCGGCGCCCCATGGGATGTGGACGTGGGCTCGGTCATCGCCCTCTGTCCGCCACGAGCTGAGGACGCCGAGATCTCCTGTCGGCGCGACGAACCTGCCGTCCCGTTTTCCTGGGACGCTGCCTGGCCAAATGGGCCTTGGTCCGGGCATGTGCCGACCTGGCGCGTCTTCCGCGGACAGGTGAGCGCTTCCTGCGGGCGATCCTGCGGGGCCGGCTGTGCCTGCGATGCTTTCTGGGCGCGCGCCAGATGCCGTAGCCCTGGATCCTGGGCAACCAGCGACAACGTCCGAATGCGTTTCGGAACCGGCCGGGCCCGCAGGGCGCCATGCGCGCCCCCAGGCCGCAGCGGCCCTTGGAATCCCGAACCTGGCCCTTGGGGCAACGCAGCGGCACGCAGAGCTTGCCCTTGGCCGAAAACCCCCTGGGGCAAGTCCGCGGGTGGCAAGCCCGGTCTTTTCCCCTGTGCCAGCCGGCGGGGCAAGTGTCTCGAACGCACCGTCCCTCCACCCTGTGCCATCCAGACCGGCAGCGCCGCGCCCAGGCCGAACCCGCCGGCCAGAAAGTCAGCAGCACTGCAATCGCCATGAACCATCGCCGCATCGAAGGCATCATCGAACCTCCCGGCAGGGTCACCGTAAACAGAGCACATCGAACAAAAATCACATCGAACCGGAACCACATGGAAGGGTTCGGTGGGGATCCCTGCCCGCTTCTATCTTTTTTCAGTCGGCTCTAGCGGGCAAGTTTTTGCCCTGCGCGATGAGTCATCCGCGTACTGGATGCCAAATGTCTGGTCCAGAGACATCGAACCCGCCCTGCTTTCGTTGCTCGACTATGTACGATGGAATCGTCGCTCCAGCTCGGCTCGGGACATGCGAAACAAAATGGGCCTTCCATGAGGACAGTGATCCCATGGACCGGGCTGTTCCAGCGCCCTGAGCAGCGCCTCGACCTCCCGTTCCTCCATCCGGTGGCCGGCACGGATCGAGGCATGGCAGGCCAAGGTGGCGGCCATCTCGGACAGGAGGTCTTGGGGTTGGGCGAAATCCGCTGGATTGGCCAGAAGCGCAGCCACCTCCTGAAAGACGCTTTCTGGATCGCCCCCTCTTTCCGCCACGAGTGCCGGGACCGCCTTGAGCGCAAAGGTGCCGGGACCAAAGGGTTCCACCTCGAAACCAAACCGCCCCAGCACATCGATGCGATCCATCAGGGCCTCGGCCTCCTCAGACTCCAGAGACAGGGTCTTGGGAATGAGAAGGCGCTGGGAAACGAGTCCTTTGTCGGCCAGATGAGCCATGATGCGGTTGTAGTTGACGCGCTCGTGGGCCGCATGCTGGTCCATCACCACCAGCTCCCCCTCTGTCTCGAAGAGCAGATAGGTCCCGAGGACCTGGCCCACATACCGCATGGCCGTCAGGCCCCTGCGGCCCACGGCAGGATCGACTCCCGCTCGGCCGAAATCCCTGTCCGTCTCGGAGATGGCCAGGCTGCGCTGCAACACCGCGGCATCCATGGATGGGCCGACACCTCCCGATGAGCTCCTCCTGGCAGCCCCGCCTGGGGATCGGACGCCTGGATTGGGTGCCGACGGGTCCAGGGGACGGAAATAGTCCGATCGTGCCGGGGAGGGATCGAAACGCTTTTCCGTCCGAACGCCGCCCCGATCGCCACCCAAACGCCCAGTCACATCGCCGGGACGCTCCCTGTCCCCCGACAGTCTGTCTGGAACCCTCCCCTGTCCATGGGTCTGTCCATCCAGCCCCGCCCCATGGGCTCGATGGTCCGCGCCCCCGGCAGCGCTCCCTGTCACCGCACCGAGGCTGGACCAGGGAGCCTCGGCCACCAGCCGGGCCGTGGCGCTGCGCACCGCTGCGGCCACTTCCCTTTCACGACGAAACCGCACCTCGAATTTTTGGGGGTGGACGTTGACGTCCACCAAGTCGGCCGGAACATCCACCAGCACCAGGGCCACGGGATACTGGCCCTGGCCGAGCAGGGGACCAAAGCCACCGGTCAAAGCCTTCAGCAGGATCCTGTCACGGACGAACCTGCCGTTGACGAACAGATAACAAGACCGGGCCGAGCGCACCGCCTCGGCGGGACTTGCCGACAGGATGCGGACCTTGGTGGCCCCTCGCTCCTCTTCGACGAGGGAGAGACCACGCCGCACCTTGCGGGACAAGACCTCTTGGATGCGCGGCATCAGGCTCTGGCGACGCACCAGGTCCCAGACCACC
>CAZIJS010000019.1:28179-35975 GCA_964539505.1 uncultured Myxococcales bacterium | reverse complement strand
GCCCCAGGTGACATGGTACCCATCGTCGCCCACCGGGTTGTACGGACTGACCCGGTGGGCTGCAAAGTCCTGCAGATAGAGCCGCCAGACCTGCCGTCTCAGGTCCGGATCGCCCCCAAGCCCGTGATAGCGGAGGATGGCCCCCATGCTCAGACCGTAGGCCGTACGCAGGTGCCGCTCCTTGCCCAGGGTGAAATCGCGAACAAGGATTTCGATGGGAAGATTCAGGGGCGCTTGTCCATGAAACGACAGTTGCACGTGGGCCTCGTAGCGGCCCGCTGGAACATCCGGCACATGGAGCGTCAGCCAGAGGGGTTGATTCCTGCCGGCCGTCAAGTCAAGCGGTCCATCCATCAAAGGAAGAGGATCGGGCATGTCTCCCTGAAACGAGGCAAAATCCGACGGGCTGGTCACGTTGACATACGCTACCTGTCGGATGGTCCAGGCAGACACGGGAATCACATTGGGACCATTGGCCTCGGTGATCACCACATCATCGAGGGTCACGCTCTGCTCCGGCGTCAAGACGAGTTGGATCGCTTCATACTCACCCTTGGCTGCTTCCACCTGGAGTGTCTCCGCCGTCCGTGTCTCGTCTGGAATCCCCTCTCGTCGGACCTTCTGTTCCACCGGGGATTGCCAGATCCGAACCGGCCCCTCCAAATGGACCCAGGCCCCTTCAACAAACTGTTCTTCCTCACTGGCTTCCTCGACCACCACGTCGTCGAACCAGGCCTGTCCCGTCAAATTCCCGCTGTCGGTCCACCGCACGGGACGCAGCGTCAAACGCACGAATGCCGTGTCTGGATCGAAGGCGCGCACCGTCCATTCCAACTGGGTCCAGTCGAGACCCACTGTCTCGGGCCAGTCCATGTTGCGTCCCGACAGCCATTGTTGCTGGGCGTCGTACTGATTGAGGGTCACCAGGACAGTCTGCGCACCCAGGGCCGCCCGCACCCAGACCGACAGGTGGTAGGTCTTGCCCTGGTCGATGGGAATCAGTTGCTCGATGGATGCCGCGATACTTGCCGTATCAGAATCATCGTCAACCAGCAAACAGGCCTGGCCACCGTGACAGTCGTCTCCCACCACCGTCCCGCCGTTCCAGCCGGTGCTTCCCTCTTCGAACCCTGGATTTTCCACGAGGTTTTGCGCAAATGCAGTTCCCGGCACCCAGAACAACATACCCGCAAGGAGACCAAGCAGGCCCCGACCAGGCTGCACTCTCTCAAAAACACCGTCTGAACAGATCCTCATCGTCCTTCCTCATCTCCGGCGCATGCCCCACCAAGGGACCAGCCCCATCTTGGCCTGTCTTCGTGAGATTGTCACAATCAGGGTTGGTATTCATAGGCGCCCATATCGACGTACGATGGCTGGCCGACCCCAGTATCCGCCACGTTGGGCAGGTCCACCCGGGGATTTTGCTCCAGGTCGGAAGCGTCGGCCAGGTCTCCATCCGCCGCATCGATGCAAGGGGACCCGGCCTGGAGATGGTAGTCGCCATTGTTTGACGCCACAAACAGGGGATCGGTTTCCAGGACGCCCTCGCTGCTCTGACACAATCCCGTATCTTCCAGCACCGAATACCGACAATCCGCCCAGTCACGGACATCAGTCCATTCATTGCCCCACAGGATGCTATTGGCAATGATTGTGTTCCAATCTCCAGGCGCCTCGGCCTGGTTTCCAGAAAAGGTGACGTTGATGAGCTGGACAGGCCCCCCATACCCGGAGGCAAGGGGGCCGCTGTACTGGGTGAGCGGCCCGTTATCGGTGATGAGCACATCCTGGAGGATCACGCCATTGTCGTTTCTCAACAAGGAAATCAATCCCCCGCCGCTCTCTGCGCTCGACCAATTCCAATGGTTGTCCGCCAGAACCGAGCGCACCACAGAGAAGGGACCGAGACCGCTGCTGTCCACATAGAGCACCGCGCCGGCCCGGCCGGACTCGTTCCCCATGAAGGTCAGGTCCGTCAGGATGGGCTCGAAGTCCAGGTTCCTCAGATACAAGGCACCACCACGATTTTCCGCCACGTTGTTTTCGAAGGAGCAGCCCCCCCTTGCCACGAACCGCCGGCCGTCCATCACCGCGATGGCCCCTCCCCTCCCGCTGGCCTGGTTTGCCCGAAAAGACGATGCAAAAGCCCGCAAGGCTCCTTCATCCATGACGAAAACTGCTCCACCATCTCCCTGTGCCAGGTTGTTTTCGAAAACCGTGTCATATACCCAGAGCACCGAAGCAGCCACCAGGATGGCTCCGCCGTCTCTGCCACGATTGTTCGTAAAGCGGCAGTTCGTGACCGTTGCGTCGCTGTCACGGTGCACCCAAAGGGCGCCTGGGCTATCTGCCTGAGCAAAATCTGCGCGCCCCCCATCAAAAGTCAAGGTATCGAGCACCACGTTGTGGTCAACATCTACTTCCAAGAGCGGCCCAACGTAGCTGGGCCCTGGGGTGATTACGGTCAGTCTGGGATCCTGGCTACGCCGCTCCAGAACAGTCTCGTCGCCCGAAAATCCCCCGTACAATTCGAGGCCGGTTCGCATCCGCAGCATGTCGGCCAACCGATAGGTGCCGCGAGCAATCCAAATCATGACCTTGTTCGGGCATCGATGATCATACACGAGGTCCCTGGCGGCCAGCACACCTTCCTCCAGGTTCGAAAAGGCATTGGCCCAACTCGTCCCGTCTTCCGCCTGGCCCTGCGCCGGCCCCGCGGCGTTTACGTACACGGTACATCCGCAAGTGCTCGGCTCTCCGGAACAACCGAACCCAGACTCCAGGGTGCAGTTCGCCGAGCAACCGTCTCCGTCCAGAAGGGCCCCGTCGTCGCATTCCTCCGGGCCGGTCACCAGGCCGTCACCGCATTCGTAGCACCCTGAATCATCGATGCGACAATCGGCATCGCAGAGCAACGATCCCTCGGCCATCCCCTTGCGGCTGTCACAGGTGTGACCCCAAAAATCTTCCCCCTCGCATTCTTCGGGCCCCTCGACGGCCCCGTTGCCGCATTCGTGGCACCCGGATATGTCCAGGCTGCAGTCCTCCCTGCAGCGCAACTCCCCATGACTCAAGCCCGTTTCCGTGGCACAGGAACGTCCTCCAAACTCCCGGCCGTCGCAACTCTCATCGTCGTCGATGAGCCCGTTGCCGCACAGGTCCGAACCATCTGGCCCAGAGTCTCCCACAATCCTGTCTCCAGCCACTTGTCCGTCGTCGAAAACTCTGCCATCTCCCACTGGTCGGGCATCCAGGCCCGCATCTTGGCCCCCGTGATCCGTAAAGTCCACGGAACAGGCCCCCAACCCCGCCAGCGCCAGACCAATCAACCAGACCCCGGCGCAAGACGGACCATGCCGCCCACCCCAAAGAACCCTTCGTCCGCCAGGTAACATGCGTCCCCAATGAGCGTTGGTACAACACAAGCCATTCCACACAATAGTCATGAAGAAATAGTATGCTACCAGACAGGCTTCGTCAACGAGCCTGGGGGCCGACTGGTCACTTTCGTCGAGCCATGGAAAGGGATTGGACGACTGGGGGGAAGGATCGCTCTGCGGGTGTCACTAATTGTCCTGGCCCGTGATGCTGCGCAGGTCGCCGTATCCCGTGATCACGTCCACGATGCGCTGCCCAAACAAGGGGGCCACGGTCTGCGCAAAATCAGACCCAGGATGGGAATCTCCGCCTCCTGCCGAATTTGCATCCAACAAATAGAGGCCCCCTTCTGTTTCCAGGGTCCAAAAGTCCCAGATATAGATGTTGTCGCCTGGCTCGTCCCAGGTTTCCTTGACCCAGTCGAAGAACTCCTTGGCCCTGCCGGCCTCGTCGGGATTGGTGGCTGATTCCACGAGCGCCGCGCCGGTCCAGACGATAAACCTGGTGTTTGGAAAGCTGTGCAGTTTGTCGCGAAGCGCAAGGTATTGAAGCTTGTAGTTCTCCAACGACTTTCGATCCGACGTGATATCCGGACTGCCGGTGTCCGGCTGCACGTGGCTCACCGGGAAACAATGCTTGAAAATCACCACGTCATAGTCTGCCACGAAACTCTCGATCGTGGGCACACCCTCTGCCTCGGCCTGGCCCCCATCCTCCACCCAGAGGTGCCAGTAGTCGTAAGGATAGTTCGCCCAGGGATAGGGATCATTTGGATAGGCCACCTGCTGCACATCGTATGCAGTGGAGTTGGTCGCATTGTAGTCGTCGACCCAATCGCCCACGCCCCCGTTCCAGATCACGCCTCCGGTGGAATGGTGCAGGAAAATGACTTTCGTGTCCGGCCCCATATCCTCTTGGGGCTGCGGCTCTCCCTGGTGCTGACACAGATCGCCGCTGTATCCTTCCGGACACTGGCACTGAAATCCATTGACTCCGTCGATGCAGGTGCCGCCGTTCTGGCAGGGATTGGGATCACAATCATCGATATTGGTTTCACAGAGGTCTCCCTCGAATCCGTCCGGGCAACTGCATGAAAACCCGCTGTCATCCTCGCTGCATGCCCCCCCGTTCTGGCAAGGATTGGGATTGCAGGGACCGCTGTTGTTGTTCTGGTTGTCGTTGGTGTTTCCGTTGTCGTTCGCGTTGACGTTGTCGTTGTTGCCGCCCCCACCCGAATCGTCCCCGCAGGCCGGCCCCAGCAGCCCGAGCATGAAAACCATCGCAGCCACGCCCCCCCATGGGACTGCTCTACGAATCGAAATACCCACATCCATTCGTTTTTTCATGGCCATGCCTCCAATTCCGGGATTTGCTGTATTCCAAAAGGCATCTTATCCTGACCGACACAAAAAGTCTGCAGGCAATTCCCGGGAGACTTTCCCTGCCGAGGACAAACCATCACGCTCATTGGAATGTTGCACCAGAGCCAGAGCACCATGACATCACCAGATGCCGACATTGCCAGCCTTGCACCTGAGCCCAGACATTTTTCCTGGCTGGGCCGGAGCGTCCTGGCAGGTCCTGACCCCACACAGGGGTCGGCCCGGTGCCTGGCCACAGACCTGGGGTGGTTCCTGGCAACGACCCGACAACGCAACGAACTCCTGGACGTCTTCGAACGTTTCCTTCTCTTCGACAGCATTGGTCCAAGGCAGCTCTCTCAGACAGACATCTCCCTACTCGGCAGCCTGGACAATGTGAGCATCCTTTGCCCGGTTACCGAGGACATGGCAGCTCTTGCAGCGATCCTGCCCCCAAGCGTCCATCTGCTGTCCACCCCGCCGGCCCTGGTTTACTTTCCCTTGATGCTTCCTGACTTTACTGCGGATCTGCCGTCCTGGAACCCCGAAGCACCACGTCGTTTCCTCATGGCGGGAAGGGTGCGCCGGGACTTCCGTCTCCTCGGGGAGATTCAGCACGATCTGCCGGCCCCAGTGGAGGTGGTCACGGACCTGGACAAGGTGGATCTGCGCGTCGAAACCAACATCCGGCTCAACCCCTTGATGGGCTTTCCCGACCTCTGTCGCCTCGCCGCATCGAGCCAGGCCCTGCTCGTGGTCGTGGAAGCGGGCCACCGAGCCGGCCTGGCCACCCTGGCCCTGGGACTTGCACTGGGCATGCCTGTGGTGGCAAGCTCTGTTCCCGGAGTCGAGGCCATCGCAGACCGGACGGCACCGGACGAGGGCCTGGTGACCGTGAGGCCGGGTGACGGAGCCCAACTCCTCTCGGTGTTGCATCGGCTGCTCCACGACGTCCCCTGGGCCAGAAACCTGGCACGACAGGCATCCAGGCTCTCTGTGCTCCTGGAGCGGGATGCAGAAGCGGCGGCCAGGCATGCCCTCGAAGCAATGGGGATATGATCCCGGGCGCAGGCAGCGATCGCTCGGACAGGTGCAGCAAACAGACCGGAGGCACAGCTCCACAGCCCCGGGCGCCACGAAAGGCGGCATGCATTGGGACAGAACCGCACCATCTCCTTTCTCGTCACCACGGCGTGCGAAAACCAATGCCGGTTTTGTTTCGAACGAGGCTCGGCGAACGCAGCCATCCTGCCCGCCGACTTCGTCCTTGCCAAGGTGCGGGAGCGAAAACCCATGGCCGTGGACATCGCCGGAGGCGAACCCCTGCTCCATCCCGAGTTTCGCATCATGGCCGACGGCATCCGAAAGGCCGGTGCCAGGCTCACCGTGACCACCAACGGGCTGGCGTTGGCCGATGCAGGCCTGGCCGAATTTCTTGCCAACACCGCAAACCGCATCGTCCTGTCGGTCCATGCAGGCACCCCGGAAGACTATGCCCATGTCACCGGCAACCAGGAAGGATTCAGCCTGCTACGAAAGGCTCTTTCGAATCTGTCGAAACATGTCGCCAAGGGCCAGGTCCTGGTCAACAGCACCGTGACCGCCCAAACATGGCCGGCAATCAGCGCAGTTCCCAAGCTGACGGCACCCATCGATCCCCTGGCATGGCACGTGACCAACCCCATGCCCCTGGGTGCAGCAGCCCGAGACTTTGCTGCAATCGTGCCCAGGATCGCCCAGGTACGCAGCGGCATAGACCAGGTGGTCCAGGCCGCCCGACAGCAGGGCATGGATGTTTTCTTCGGCTTTTTTCCCGCCTGTGCGTTGGGCGAACACCGGAGATTCAACAGTGACATGGTCGAACCGGGCCAGGCACGTGGCTTCCAGGTAGACAGAGACCTCAACCCGCATCAAACCCAGGACCTGGTTTTCGAACGTCGCTTCGCAGAGCCCTGCCAGGACTGCCGACTGGCGCGGACGGCCTGCGCCGGCCCTTCTGCAGAATACTTGCGTCTCTTCGGATCAGACGAGCTCGTTGCCGTCACCGAGGCCGACACATCTCGGTCCTCGGGAGACAGATCCCATCGCCGGGCCGGCTCGAATGCCCCGACTTCCGGCAGGCCTGATGAAAGAGACTGAACCGTGCGCGTCACCTTGGTCTTTCTCAACTTCGATTGTCCCGTGGGTCTGTCCCACGGCCTGGCCGTCCTCTCTGCGGAACTTCGCAGAGCCGGGCACGCAGTCACCCTCGTCCACGTGAGCGAAGTCCTCGACATCCCCTTCGATCCAGCGGATGTCACCAAACGCATCGCCGCCTCCCACCCCGATGTCGTGGGCCTGTCTTTCGGCACGAACCATGCCTGGGCCGCACGAATCCTCACAGAGCGCATCCACCAGGAACTGCCCGAGGCCTTCCTGGTCTGCGGCGGCATCCACGCCACCATCCAACCCAAGGAAGTGCTTTCCTGGCCGGGAGTGGATGCAGTTGCCCTGGGGGAAGCAGACGACGGACGCTTCGTGGCGCTCCTCGACGACCTGGATTCAGGACGCCCCCCCTGGCGCAGAGTCGGCTTCTGGTTCAAAGAGAAGGTCAACGGCCGCGGCGAATGCCGCATCCACGAAAACCCCATGGCCCCACCAGTCGACCTGGATCAGGGCCGCCACACAATGGACCTGACCCTCTTCGATCACGCCCGGATCATTACGGCCAAACGTGGCTATGCAGACGCCATCTCGGGGAGGGGTTGTCCCTTCCGCTGCACCTATTGCCACAACGAACCGGTCCGCCGGACTCTGCGCAGTCTCTGGGGATCCTTCCCCACTGTCAGAAAGCGCCCCATCGACGAATTGATCCAGGAACTCGGCGAATACCGGGACCGCTATGGAAAATGGATCCGAATCTTTTCCTTCACAGACGACGTGTTTCCAGGTCCGAATCGTTGGACGGGCCGATTCTTCGATGCCTATCGCTCTGCCTTCGACCTGCCCCTGGTCTTTTGCGCAGCGCCGCCGCAAGTCACCGACGAGCTCGCCACCCGGGCCACCCTCGCGGGA
>CAZIJS010000019.1:14809-28169 GCA_964539505.1 uncultured Myxococcales bacterium | reverse complement strand
TGGTGCGCATCGGTGTGGAGAGCGGCAGCGAGCGCGTGCGACGCGACATTTTGGGCCGCCCATTTTCGAACCAAGTGCTTCGAAACGCGGTCCAAACCCTCCAGCGTCACCAGGTCAACGCCCTGACCTTCTTCATGCTGGCCATGCCTGGAGAAACCCCGGGCGAGGTCTTGGAAACCTTCCGCCTTGCCGCATCCCTCCAGCCCGATGCCATCCAAATCTCAGTATTCTGGCCCTATCCCGGGACGCAGCTCCACGATCGAGCCGTGGCCCTGGGCCTGTTCGATCCGGCAGACCAGTACCGGGGCAACTATCTCGGAGACAGCCCCCTGCAATGGTCTCATGGCCAGGACAGGCTCTACCGGAGAATTCGCAGGATATCATCCGCTGCGGTGAACGCATCCCTCCACCCGAAGGCTTCCTTTGGCAGCCTGGTGCAACGAGCCTTGGACATGCCGGACGAAGAATGGAACCAGGGCGGCTTGTCAGACATCCGCCGACAGATCGATGCCCATCAAAGAGACCTCCTCGCTTCTGGTGAATTCGTCTACGTAAGCCCGTTTCCCGACAGGCCGGACCTCTTGCTGCTGGCCGGTCGAAAACGCACCAGGCCGCTGCTCAACCTGCCAGAAGAATATATCGATTCCTGAGCGCCGAACCATGAAGCACAGGTGCTCATCGATCCACGAGACTCAGCCTCCGAGAGAGACCAGGTGGCCCGGAAAAGAGACGCGCGGCCTGCTGGCAGGCCCGTCGAAGACCACCCGGCATGCAATCAAACGAACCATCAATCCCGCGACCAGGCCCGCTCTGCGGCATCGGCTTGCCGCGCGGCCCTCTCCACCAAGGTGGGCAGGTCCCAATCCACTTCCAGGCGCACCTTGCCGTGCCGCTTGTCTCTGTAGAGCAGATAGCCCTCGCTGAGCCCGAAGAGAAACAGGTCCCTGGTGACGGTCACGTCCTGGATGCAGTAGTCGCGCACCAAGTCCATCTTTCCTTGGCGAACCCACTCCAGGCTCTGGAGACCATCGGCACTTTTCCCCACGCCCAAGGTGTTGCTGGCCAGGGTGTCGAGCTTGAGACGAAATCCCAGGCGCTGATGGATGTCGGCCAGGATGTCGAACGACGGCAGGGTTGCAAAGGAACGATCCGTATAGGCGGACAACACCTTGTAGTCGAACTTGACCGAATTGAACCCACAGACCAAATCACCCTTCCAGAGATGATCGAGCAGGTCGTCTGCCTCTTGCTCCCAGTAGGAAAAGAACCGGTGCTCGGCACTGTCATAGACCACGCCCACAGCCAGACGCATCCGCTCTGCATGTTGGAAGCCCCCCACCTCCTGGGCCGAGAGCATGGTTTCGAGATCGAAAACAAGAATCCTCGGATCGGCGGGAAGCCTGTCCATGGACGAGCCCTGCCGCCTCGACGACGGGGAGCCCTGGCCAGCACTGGAAAACAACGAGCCTTGTCTTGCGTCTTTGTGATCGTTTCGCCCCACGGTCATCACCTCCTCGATGCGCCCAACCTGTGGCATCGACCCATAGTGACGAGGAATAGCCTCACTTTCCAGCTTTTTTCCATCCCTGTCCGATACCTGGACCGATCCCGCCAGGCCTTGGACCAGGAACAGGGAGCCTGCCTTGTCCAGCGGCTGGTTCCCGTTGCCACACTTGGGTGACTGCACGCAAGATGGGCACCCATTGTCGCAGGGACAGGCTTCGAGGAGTTCACCCACGGCTCGAAGCATGGCATCGAGCCTTTCGAATCCGGCGTGAGCCAATCCTGCGCCCCCGCGGTACCCGTCATAGACGAAGACCGTGGGCCCGGACGTGGCAGGATGCCTGGTCATGGAGATTCCTCCCACGTCGTCTCGGTCGCAGAACACGAACAACGGAAATAGGCCGATGAGCGCATGTTCCGTGGCATGTATGGATCCCATGAGATCTCTTCCCGAAGCCGCCAGCTCATCGGCCAGCTCCGGACGGATCACGATCCACAGTCCTTGCGTCTCGAAACGGCTCTCGGGAAGTTCCAGGGGCCGGGTCTCGATGATGCGCTTGGTGCCCAAGTGACGCCTGACGAATCCCACGATGCGTTCTGTCACCTCCAGGCGTCCGAAGAAAGCCTCGTAGCGGTCCAGGCGACGGCGCTCGAAGATCTCTAAAACGGAGGTCTCCTTCTCCGACCGCACCTCGGTGTAGTACGATACCTTCTCCTGCCTGAGCCTGACGAACCTGTGTTGCGGGTCCAAGGATTCGACGAGGTAGGGCCGGGCCCGGTGGAGATACACGGCCTCTGGATGGCACTCGGCCCAAACCCTGTGGCCCGACATGTTCCCGAGCACCTCCCCGCTCTCCGACTCCAGCAGGGTCCAGCCCTCTCCGGCCGAACGCAGGTCCACCCGGCGATGCGGCCTGGTCCGGGAGGGGAAATATCGCATGCCGTCGGCGGACCTGACCAGGGTCCTGTCTTCCAGACATCGCGCCAGTGCCTCCCGCCCCCGGCTCGTCTGGAAAACCCAGTCCTTCTCTGTGAGCGGCTCTTCGGCCGCGGCACAGGGCAGGTGGTCGGCGAGCAAATAGGGATTGTCCGGGTCCAGGGCCACCGACTCGGGGCCCCTGGCAAACAACTCCTGGGGATGGTGCAAAAAGTAACCGTCCAGGGCATCGGGCAGGGTCACCAGCACCGTAACCGAGGAGGCCAATCCACGGCCCACCCTGCCGGAACGCTGGAACAGCGACGACATGGACCCGGGATAGCCGGCCAGGATGCAGAGATCCAACCCGCCGATGTCGATGCCCAGTTCCAAGGCGCTGGTGGAGATCACCCCGAGGAGTCGTCCCGATGACAGTCCGGCTTCGATCTCGCGACGCTCCTCGGCCCGGTATCCGCCTCGATAGGAGCTCACCCTGGCCGCCAGGTCCGGCCTGGACCCCACCAGCCAGGTATAGATGAGTTCAGTGACCCGGCGGGACTTGGTAAAAAGGATGGTCCGAAGTCCCTGGTCGAGCCCTTCCACCAAAAGACGAAAAGCCGTCCGGTGGCCGCTGTGTGTCGGCTTGATCACGAAATAGTGCCTGCGTCCCCTGGGCGCCGCGCTCTGGTCGATCACCCGCGGCGACTCTCTGTCTTGGCCGAACAGCAGGGATGCCAGGTTTCCCGGATTGCCCACCGTGGCCGAGGCGGCCACCATCTGGAGCCTCGAACCGGAGCGTTCCACGAGGCGGCCCAGCCGACGGATCACCAAGGCCACGTGGGAGCCGAACAAGCCCCGGTAGCTGTGGATCTCGTCCAAAAACAGGAACTCGAGATGCGAAAGAAACTCGGTCCATTGCTCATGGTAGGCCAGGATTCCGTAGTGGAGCATGTCCGGCGTGGTGATGAGCAGCCTTGGCGGCGATGCCTTGAGCTTCCTGCGGCGATAGGGTGACGTGTCCCCGTCGAGCACCGCCACCGCCCTGGGGCCCAGCCCCGCCAAGGCAGCCAATTCTGACAGGACCCTGGCCTGGTCACGTTCCAAGGCTCGCATGGGGTAGCAGGCCAGGGCCCTGGTATCGCCATCGGCCATCATGCGTTCGAACAAGGGCAAAAAGATCGCCAGCGTCTTGCCGCTGGCCGTCCCCGTGGCCAGGACAATGTCCCGGCCATCCAGAATGGCCTGAGCGGCCTGGACCTGGTGCCGATACAAACCGGACAGCCCGGTGAATCCAAAGAGCCGCCGCCAGGAGGCAAAACCCGCATCCTCCCAGGAGAGGACCTCTCCCTCATCGAGAGGCTCGACCTGGTGAAAGCGCAGGGCACCGGCAATCTGTGCCCCGTCGGCCTGTTTGAGCCAGGCGGCGAACCGATCCGCCGCATATCTGTCCGACATCTGCGACTCCATGCCTTGCAGCCTAGCACAAGTCTTCCCGGAAGGGCCGCATTGTCGGCCACCACGAGTGGGATCAGCGACAGAGACGGCGACCGGCCCCAGCCCCCAACCCACGTCCCCAATGAATGATGCGGGACAGAAGCAGCCAGGCAATGACAAAGACAGGCGATCAGCGCCATCTTGTCGGGCTCATTCGCAACCTCAGCCCCGAGGCCACAACGAACAACCACACCAACAAAAGCAACCAGCCTTCCGGCGTTCCATCGGTCAGGGCGCAGTCGCAACCGCTGTGCCCCTGATTGTCTTCAGTGCCACTGTCCTGTGCTCCCGCGTCCTGCGACCCATGGGATGTGCCTGCATCCGATTCAGGAGAGGCGACGCCTGGTTCGATGACATACGTTCCGGCAGGGACATCCGGGAAAAAGGCAACGTTCTCCCGTTCGCGCACATCGGAGGTGAGCGTGGCGGATTGTCCTTTCAGCGTCCAGGGCCCAGGCGCCAGACCGGTCGCCAGGACGTACCGCGCTTGGGCAGTCACATCCACGGCCAGCGTTCCGCCTTCCCATAGCGTGCGGGATTTGTTCATGTACAAGATGCGGTCTTGGCCCACGGTGAGCCTGAAGAAGTCGTCTCTTTCCGCAAGTTGAACCGAGAGGTCCTCGGCCGATGGTTGCTTCATCAGGAAGGAAGCCAAAAAGACATCCGTCCGCTGCTGTTCTGCCGGGGAAATCAGGATCCTTGTCCCGGTTGATTCGGGTGCATCGGGGAAGGGTGGATCGAACGGTCCGTCATCGAAGACAGTTCGCGAATCCTCTCCGCTCAACAAGGTGACCGCTCTTTTGTCCTCTGTGGGCTTTAGCATGGTGACCAACACCTGTCCGGGCTCTTCTCCTTCCAGGTGATTTTCCAACGTCATCGTACCGTCGTCGTTCAGCGTGGGCTCGTTGAGCGTGTTGATCTGCCAGTACTTCTGAAATGCAGCCTCCCTGGTGGTCATGTTGTCGAGGACGAACAAGACGGCGGGGGTCGATTCGTTCTTCAAGTTCAAGAACAGGAAACTTCGGACGTACCCGTCCAGCTTGTCTCCGTAGGCCGAGGCCAGGTCTACGGAAAAGTAGCTGTAATCAGGGATCTGGGGATCTGGCCCCGCAGCGGCCGAAACAACCTCGCCGTTCCGGAAGTCATCGGTGGTCGTGAGTTGCTCCACGGACAAAGGCGTGCCAGACGGCCTTCGACTCCCACCGTCGTTGACGCTGCTCCCGGAAAACGTTTCTTCCGGGTCTACCGCCAGCATGAGACTGTGCGAAACAGACCTCTTGTTGAAATTGCTGTCATAGGGTGTCCCATAGAACCTGTATTGTCCCAGGTCTACCACCTGTCTCCCCCTGTAGAAAATCTGGAAGCTGCCGGCGTCGCTGTGTTGGTGGTTTCCAAAGTGATATCCACCACCTCTCATGTCCACGACCACGTCGTTGGTTCCGTTATCCATGTGCCAGCCGGTGCGCGCGGTCATGAATCCCGTCACCTCAGTGGCATAGGCTGTCAGCGGAAGCCTGCTCAGGCCCGTGGCGTCCACGGGGACCGCTTCCAACTCCGGATCGTCGACGAGGAGGTACAACACCTTGTCGAAGCCGCTCTTGCCAATGAGATCTCCCTTGATGAGAGGATGCTGATCATAGGCCGCAGCGAGCAGGGCCGCTAAGGGAATCACCGAGTAGTCTCCCTGGTCCATCCAGCCGTCCCCATCCCCATGAAAAATCTGGGTCGCCGTGAGGCGGCGGTAAAAGAAGTCGAGGTAGACCTGCTTGATGTTCGGATCGAAGACTTCCTGGTCGATCATCCTCCGAAACATCAATGCCGCGTAGAGTTCGCACATGTGCCTCGAATTTCCATAGCTGTATCCCTGCGAATGGCGGGGGGACTGATATTCGAACCGGCGCATGGGGACCAGCTCCTCCAGAATGCGGTAGGAGGTATACTGGTACGGCACGGGATCCTCGTCGGAGATCGCGATGCTCATGGCGAGCAGGTCCCTGTTGATCTGCTTCTCGGACCCATGCCCGTAAACTATGTTCTGCTTGAACGGGGGCCACCCGATTTCCATGTCCTCGGCCAGGCGGATAAAGTTTTCGATGAGCCGTTCTTTGTCTGAAGCCGACAAGAGATCGTAACACCAATCGTAGACCAGAGATCCATTATAGATGGCGCTGCCGATTTCCCTGGTGATGTCCAGGATGTTTCCGGGATCCAGTGCCCGGATGTACCTCTCGGCCAAGTCTATGGCCTCCATGCAAAGGCTCTGGTCCCCTGTCACGAGATAGGCAAACGCCTTGTATCTCATGCGACTCTCGATATCAGAAATGACCGACCTGTTGGCCAAGTTGATTGGGATGAGTTCATCGTCGGCGAAGGGAAACGAATAAGGTTCCCGGGCCTTGGCGAGCACCGAATTCCATGCGTCCTGGTGTTCCGGACTCTCCAGGTTCGAGATCACGTCGCGCAGGGTTCGGCTGTTCACCCACAGGCGCGGCCTGTCCGATGGTGGCACGATGCTCGGCTCGTACGATGCGGCTTGCGGTGGAACCTCCGGGGGCACGTATTTGGTCCCTGTGAGAGAGTTGAGGATGACTCCCTTTGGCAGCCACAGGCGAATCTCCTGTTCGGTCGTGTTGAAATGGAAACGTCCCAGTTTCGATGTGTACGAGTCCCTGTCGAGGGCCCAGGGAACCATCACCACACGCTCACTGGGCGGCTTGTTGTTCGGGTCTCCCTGGACCTCTATCTGCAAGAACAGAGAATCGTACTTGCTCGTGGCATCCTGCAGCAATGCATAGCCCACATCGTTCACGTTGGCGTTCGTGGAGACGACATACATGCCGACTTCCGGAGACTGGACCGTGAACACGATGTCTGGGGTGGGATTGTCGAAAGCGGCTTCGACTCCCGGCTTTAGTTCCACACTGTTTCCAACGATGTCCACTCTGCTCGTGTTGATGTAGGTCGCCTCCGCAGCGTTGATCGTGGATGTCAAGTCCGATGCACGGGCCACGACAGGCCCGGCGCTCGCCAGCAGCCACCACATGGCCGCTGCAAGGGCTGTCGTCGTTCGGAGCCTACCAGGCTTGTGCCCAGGCCTTGCCCGCTCGTTGGATTCGTTTCCCATAACGTTGCTCCTATTGTTTTGGTTCCCCGGGAATATACGATGTTGCATTCGAACTTACGCAGTCTTCGACAAAGGCGCAACAGTGACCTCGCCGGTGGCATCATGCCCTCGGGAGACCTCTGCGCCAACACTCCATGGTGGAACATTGTGTACAAGCGATCTGGTTGCAGAGAGAGCAGGCCGACACTAAGATAGAAAAGAGTCGAAGGAGTTGGACAGACGGACAGGAGGACGCCCGTTGGGACAGGACAGGATGTCGGCTGCAAACACTGGATGGCACAAGCAAACGGTCATCTTCGCCGCCCTGAGCCTCTGGGCCGGCTGCAGCTTCGACCCAGTGGCCAGGGTGGGCGACGGGATCAACCCCGATGGGGCCACCACCCATGATGGCTCCTCCGGCGCTCTGTGCCAGGGCACTTGCCAGGAATGCCTGCCCTTGAACATAAACGACTGTGGACGAGTTGGCGGCTGCACCTGGAACAGCGAAGCATCCTGCTCCGGGACCTGCATGGCCTGCTCGCAATTCGTCTCACAGCAGGCCTGCGATGGACAGATAGACTGCCAATGGCAAGCGGCTTGGCTCTGCCAGGGCCAATGTCCGGATTGTGCGAGCCTGGCGGATCAGACGGCCTGTGGCCAGGTGGAGGGCTGCAATTGGGGAGCCGTCGGGGAACATTGCGTCGGACAGGTTTCGGATTGCGACTCCTATGACCAGGAACTTGCTTGCCGTTCCGCCGGCTGCGAATGGCGACAACAGGAGTGCCAGGGCTCGCCCAAGCCATGTGACGGCCGGCCGCAACTTACCTGTTTCGGCGTCTGCGACTGGGTGACCATCGAAGGTTGCAGAGGCTCTTGCCGAGCATGTGACTCCTATCAGGACCAGACAAGCTGCGAGGGACAACCAAATTGCCAATGGACAGAGGGGGCCTCACACTGCACCGGCCAATGCCGGGCCTGCGAAAACTTCGTCGAAACCAACTGCGGGGACCAGAGCGGCTGCCAGTGGGAACAGAGTGGATCCTGCCAGGGATCTTGCCGTCCCTGCGCATCCTTCGACAAAGAAGACTCCTGCAACAGCCAGCCAGGCTGCCACTGGGTTGGATCCTGAACTCCTGAACCCGGAACCGATTGTCAGCGAAGCAGTCCTGGCATATGGTCGGGCCCTCGGCACATGCCGCCAAGGCGCCGTGGTTCTGGATGCTTGGACGCATCGAACGGCTCATTCTGTTCGCGCAGACCCTGGATCCTCACCGGACTGGTCATCCCACCACCGGAAAGGACCGAAAAACATGGTGTTTGGCACATGAGTTCAGACCTGTTTGCTCACAGAAAAGGAAACCTGGCCGCCCGCCCCCTGGCCGAGCGCATGAGGCCGAAGACCTTGGATGAATTCGTGGGCCAGGAGCACATCGTGGGACCGGGCCGGCTGGTGAGCCGAGCCATCGAGAGTGATCGGCTTCCTTCCATGATTTTTTGGGGCCCACCCGGCTGCGGCAAGACGACCCTGGCCAGGCTCGTGGCCAAGGCATCGGGCGCTTCGTTGGTATCGATGTCTGCGGTGCTCAGCGGCGTCAAGGACCTGCGGGCCGCCGTGGCGGAGGCCGAGCAGCGCCGCAACATGGACGGCCGCAAAACCATTCTCTTCGTCGACGAGATCCACCGGTTCAACAAGGCACAGCAAGACGCCCTGCTGCCCCACGTGGAGGCCGGGACGGTGGTGTTCATGGGTGCCACCACGGAAAACCCCAGTTTCGAGGTGGTCTCGGCGCTCCTGTCCCGCTGCAAGGTGCTCCGCCTCGAACCCCTGTCGGCTTCCCACATAGAAACCCTGCTGCATCGTGCTCTGACGAACGAAAAGCGCGGCCTGGGCAAGATGCAACTGACGATCCCAGAGGGGATTTTGAATCTCATCGCCAGGGAGTCCGGAGGCGATGCCAGGCGCGCCCTCAACACCCTGGAGGTGGCTGCAAGCATTGCCTCGGAAGGCCCCCAGGGGCGGCTCATCGACAAGGCCTGCGTACGCGAAGCGCTCCAGCGCAAGATGCTCATGTACGACAAGGCCGGCGAAGAGCACTACAACGTGATCTCGGCTTTCATCAAGAGCCTGCGCGGATCCGACCCGGACGGCGCGGTCTACTGGATGGTACGCATGCTCGAAGCAGGTGAAGATCCGCTCTTCATCCTGCGCAGGATGGTGATCTTTGCCTCGGAAGACGTGGGCAATGCCGACCCAAGGGCCCTGCAGGTGGCCATGGATGCCACCGAGGCCTTCCGGTTCCTGGGCCTGCCCGAAGGGGTCCTGTCCATGACCCAGGCAGCCATCTACCTGGCCACCGCGCCAAAGAGCAACTCGTCGCTGACCACCTATGCAGCGGCCAGAAAAGATGTCCGTGAACTCGGAGCCCTTCCGGTGCCCCTGCACCTGAGAAACGCCCCAACCAGGCTCATGAAGACCATGGGCTATGCCAAAGGCTATCGCTACCCACACGACTTCGAAGGCCACTACGTTCCCCAGCAATACCTTCCCGAAGAACTCCTGGGCAGGCAGTATTACAGGCCGTCTCCTTCAGGATACGAAGAGAAGATTGCGCGCAGGCTCTCCGAATGGCACAATCGACCATCGCCGGATTCGGACGGACAAGGCCGTAGAACCTGGCACGGCGGCGAGGATGCCGAGCAGGAGGAGAAGTGAGAGTGCCAAGAAAAGTGACAAACGACAACGGCGATCGCAATATCACCGGCTGGATCGCTCGCAGGACAACGAGCGCAGCACTCCTGGCCACAGCGGTCATGGTGCTCACCGGCGCAACCTGCAAGCGCAAAATGCGCCAGATCCCCCAGTATCGGCGGGAACTCTGGACGGCGGAAGCAGACGAGAACCTGGACCGCATCTACCAGGGTCTGGCAAGATTGTGGAAACGCAGTAAAGACAAGGCAACCTTCCAGTTTCCCTCAGCAGGACCAAGTCCCGCCCAGGTGCCTTGCGGAGCCAGGCCGCACAAGCCGGACCCAGCCGTCTGGCAAGGAAACGGATGGAAGACCATCGGGTTTTCCATCGCCAAGCCCTTTCGGTATCGCTACCAGGTGATCGCCTCGGGCAAGGGCCCCAAGGCAGCCTTCACGATTCGGGTGAACGGCGATCTGGACTGTGACGGGACCTACTCCACGTTCGAACTCATGGGCTCCATCGACAGCCACGGCCGTCTCACCGACCTGGGGGGCAAGAAATTCGACGAGGCCAAGGCAACGGAATGATCCACGACGGACGAACAGCCCAAACGATCCCGGTGTTTCTCCCCGCGCCATCCCTTGCGAGTCTCTCTTTGGAAGCTGGGCCGGTCCCCGTGTCTCGTTTCGCGCCGGTCGGTTCCAGACAACTTTGTGGTAGAGGAGCGGCATCATGGAAATAGCCGTGCTGGGCGGCGCAGGTGGCATCGGCCGCGCCCTCATCAAGGACCTGCTCGCCAACAGCGACGTGAGAATCCGGATCGTGGACCAGCGCAAGGCGGTGGCCAGGAAACTCGCCCAATCCCTGGGAGACCGGGTCTCGGTGGCCATGGCGGACGCCAGTCGCCCCAGGACGCTCCTCAAGGCTCTGGATGGAGTCCAGGCGGCGGTCAATTGCGTCGGTCCTTTTTATCGATTCGCTGTGGCCGTGGCCAAGGCCATCCTGGACGAAGGCATCCATGGCATCGACATCTGCGATGACTACACCCCGGTGGCCGGTCTGTTGGCCCTCGATGACCTGGCCAAGAGACGCAAGGTCACCTATTTGACGGGAGTGGGCTGGTCACCGGGAATCACCAACCTCCTGGCACTCAAGGCTGCAGGCGAACTCGATACCATGACCCAGATCCACGTCCGATGGGTGGCTGGTTCCGGCGACTACCGAGGCCCAGCGGCACTCAAGCACCTCCTGTTCACGTCCACCGGAGAAGTGCCCACGTATCGAGGCGGCCAGTGGGTCCGCGTCGAAGCGCTCAGCGATCCTGAAACCGTGGATCTTCCCGCCCCCTTGGGTCGCTGCCACGTGTCCCATTGCGGGCACCCTGAACCCTTGACCCTCCCCAGGTTCCTGCCATCGCTCACCGACGTGACCGTAAAGGGCGGCCTGGTGCCGCGATGGAACAACAGGGCAGTGAAGGTGGCTGTGAGGGCGGGTCTGACCAGAGACGATCGTTCCATCGACAAGACGGCCCGTGCCATCCACAAGACCGGAAGGCTCTTCCAACTCGGAGGCACAAACAAGTCCGCCACCCTGGTCGAGGCTCTGGGAACCAGGGACAACGAATGGGTCCGACTCCAGTACGCGGTGGTCGACCACATGGCCCGGATGACGGCACTGCCGGCGGCGGTGGCAGTGCTCATGGTGGCCAGAGGAGAGATATCGCAGCCAGGGGTCTTTGCCCCCGAGGCAGTCATGGACCCGGAAAGATTCTTCACGGACCTGGCACGAAGGGGCATCACGGTCTCGCGCAGGCTCACATCGGCAGACCAGACAAGGCGGTAAACGAGGCAAGCAGACCATAGGAGTATCATATGCTCGTCGTCCTCAGCGATCTCCATCTCCAGTCCGATCCACACATCAAGACGCGAAATCCCGATCCGCGATCGTTTCGCCTGTTTTTCGAACAGATCGCCAGGACTGCGGCAATCAAGCGGGCCGAGGAACTCGTGATCGTTTTCGCGGGAGACATTTTCGAACACATCCGAAGCCCGCTCTGGCTGGAACCCGACGGCGACGGCGCGGCGCTGCGGCCTTACCTGGACCTGGATGCCGGGACATCCCTGCCGCAGGCAGTGGAAGACCGTCTCTGGCTGGTGCATTCGGCCATCGAATCCGATGAAAGGGCGGCTGCAACGATATCGCTCATCAAGGCGGCGGCCAAGGGCGAAGACGACATCTTCACCAGAGGGCCCCGTCCGAGGTTTCTCTATATCCCCGGCACGTCGGACCGTCTCGTCAACCTCTCGCCGAGACTCAACCGCCGGGTCCGGGAAATCTTCGGTCTTGACAGACAGAAGGACCAGGCATCACAAAAGCTGATTCGCCTGCCCCACCGCCTGGCCTTTCTCGCATCGCCCCCAAGTGATGTCACGTCTGCGGCATCCTTGCTCGACATGGAGGAGGGTGCCCTGGACTACGGCGTGGTGGTACAACACGGCCACGAATACGATTGGCTCTCCTGCGAGTTCAACCACGACGAAAATCCCCTGGGCCGGAAACTCACCTCGGACGATGAACACCTCTACGACTTGAGTCCCCTGTCCGATTGGATCGGACTGGACCTGGTCACCAAATTGACGAGCCGATTTCTGGACCAATGCGGCGGCGACGCCCGGCAACTCATCCCCATCAACCAGTTCATCTACCAATGCCTGCTCGATGCAGACGATATCCGCCCCCAACTTCGGGTCCTGGAATACCTCATGTGGCGCCTGGATGGAGATCCTTGGAACATGGTGCGGGGCCTGGTGCGAGACATCCTGAAAGAGGCCGCCGAGAGCCGATATCTGCGGCGATGGTTCGACCGTCACGACCACCGATGGATTCCAGACCGGGCCGACAGGATCAGAGCGGTCGTGGGAACGCTGCGTCGGGTTTCCGACGCCGTCCCGGATTCCTTCCTGGCCAACATGGGCGCCAAGGCCGCAGTCCGCGCCGGTGCGGACCAGGCCAGGGTTCAGCTTTTGGCCGAGGATCCTCTCTGGACCAATCCAGACGTCCACTTCGTCTGCCATGGCCATTTTCACGAGCCGGGTGTGATTCCACTGGGCGTCTATGACGGCGTGCCCAAGGCCGCCGTCTGCACAGGCACCTGGCGTAGACGTCACGTCGAGGCCAGAGACGAAATGTCCCACGTCGGCCTCAGGTCCACGGGATATGCCATCTTCTACCGGCCGGAAGAACAATCGGGAGACCAATCCCTGCGTCTCGAATTCTGGCAGGGACAGGTCCTCACCCACAGACCGGGCCAGTTTTCATCAGGAGAGCAGACCGAGCCCAAGGAACCGAGCGAGACAGCCGATGAGTGAACGCTGCATCCTGGTGACTGGCGGAGCCGGGTTCATCGGCTCCAACCTGGTTCGATACTGGACCAAGGCCCATCCATCGGACAAAATCGCTGTCCTGGACCTGCTCACCTATGCGGGGCATTTCGGCAACATCGCGGACCTGATAGACAGCGGTGCCGTGGAATTCCATCGCGCCGACATCGCAGACGCCGAGGCCGTCGCTCACATCCTGGATCTCTTGCGTCCGGACCTGGTCTTCCACCTGGCGGCCGAAACCCATGTGGACCGGTCGATACAGAGTGCAGCGC
>CAZIJS010000019.1:2337-14799 GCA_964539505.1 uncultured Myxococcales bacterium | reverse complement strand
GTGCGAAGCAACGTTCTGGGCACCACCGTCCTCATCGAAGCGCTCCGCAGCCTTGCAGAGACCCGTTTCGTCTCCACCAGACTCGTCCTCATGTCCACCGACGAAGTCTACGGGCCTGCGCCCAAACGGCAACGGTTCGACGAATCCAGCCCCTACCGACCTTCGTCTCCCTACGCGGCGAGCAAGGCGGCGGCCGATCATTTCGGCGCCTCGGCACATCGCACATGGGGAATGGACATCGTCCTGGCACACCCCACGAACAACTATGGGCCTCGCCAGTTTCCCGAAAAGCTCATTCCCTTGATGATTCGGAACGCAGCGGCACTCGAGCCCCTTCCCATCTATGGGTCCGGCCTCCAGGAGCGCGACTGGCTGTTCGTGGAGGACACCTGCAAAGGACTGGACCGGATTGCGCACGCAGGAAAATCAGGACAACACTACAACCTGGGAACCGGCCGGGAAACTCCCAATCTCATCGTGGTGGAAGCCATCGCCGACCAGGTGGACCAGCGTCTCGGAAGGCCCTTGGGAACGGCGCGCGCGCTGATCACCCACATCCAGGATCGTCCCGGCCACGACATTCGCTACGCCCTGGACTGTACGAAAGTCGCGAGCCTGGGCTGGCAGGCGGAAACCTCTCTGGAACAAGGACTCCAGCAGACCGTCCAGTGGTATCTCGACCATCCCGACTGGCTCGACGAGGTCACCAGCGGCACCTATCGACGCTATTACGAAGAAATGTACGCATCGCGGCTCCAAGACGCGCTCGATCCCCACAGACAATCGTAGGTATCACATTTCCTTCGGGTTCAGCTCAACTTATCGAGAGCAGCTTCCAGTTCGGTCCAGGAAAAGGGTTTCGAGAGAAATGCCTTGGCCCCCTCGTCGAGGATCTTCTGGGACATGCCCCGACCGCTGTATCCCGACACGGCAATGACCTGGAGCGAGTCGAACCGGGCCTTGAGCCGACGAAAGATTTCCAAACCATCCACATCGGGGATGCTCAAATCCAGCAGAATCACATCGAAGCCCTGGGGTCTGCTCACCAGGAGCCTTGCAACGTCCGCCCATCCCGAGGCGGTCCAGACCTCGAAACCAGCAGTTTCGAGCATGCGGCCCACGGCTCGGCGGATCACATCCTGGTCGTCTACGACCAGGGCGGTGCGATGAGTGCGCTTTATCGGCAGCCCCTTACCCGGGGTGATCACCGGTTCGAGCGGCCCATCGAACCGAGGCAAGAGCACCGTAAAGATCGCGCCCCCCCTCTGGGAATTTTCGATGTGGATGCTTCCCCCGTGGTCCTTGACGATCCCCCAGCACACAGACAGCCCCAGGCCCGATCCCTGCTCGGGAGACTTGGTAGTAAAAAAGGGCTCGAAAATCTTGGCATCCAGCCCATCGGGGACACCGGGGCCTTCGTCTCGTACCTGGAGCATGACCCCGGTACGACCAGATATCGGCTCGGAGGCTTCACCGATCCGGACATGGATGGTGCCCTGCCCTGCCATGGCATCTTTGGCATTGACGCAAAGATTCATGACCACCTGGCTCATCTGGCCCACGTCGGCTCGCACCGGCAGCACGCCTTCCCCTCTTTCCACCTCGATGGTGATGCTGGAAGGAAAGGTCCGACGCAACATGTCGACGACATCGGAGACCACCGCTCCAAGGTCGACCACCTTTTTCTTTCTCGATCCCGCCTGGGCAAAGGACAAAATTTGCCTGGTAAACTCAGACCCCTGCCTGGCGGCTTGGATGATACCGGCCACGTCTGGAAAAATCGGGTGATCCGGACCCAGGTTTTCCGAAATCACAGATGCAAAGCCCAACACGGCCCCCAAAATATTGTTAAAGTCGTGGGCCACCCCGGCTGCCAGTCGCCCCAGGCTTTCCATCTTGTGGAGTTGTTGGAGTTCTCGCTCCAGGCGGCGACGATCCGTCACGTCCCTGGCCGTGGTGTGGACGCCATCCACCGTGCCGTTGGACCAGATGGGCGCCATGGCCGCATCGAGGATGCGGGCTTCCCCCGTAGGTCCCACGAGCCCGACCTCGACGTCCCTGGGGCTCCCTCTCAGAACCGCGGCCAGCGCCTCCTGAAACCCTGCCACGGTATCGGCTTCCAGCAAACTCTCAAACGGTCTGCCCACCAGCTCATATCGAGGAAACCCCGTAAGCACCACTCCCGTCCGGTTGATATCCAGGACCACGCCCTCGGTATCCAGCGACAGAATCAGGTCACGCGACGAATCGAACAACGTCCTGTATCGCTCCTCGGAGTACCGTAGCTGTTGTTCGAGCAGAAGCCTCTGGGTATGGTCCCTGGCGATCCCCAGGATACGCGGCTCCCTGTCCGGCCCCTGAATCACGATTGCGTTGATTTCCACCGGCAGCTCGGTTCCATCGGACCGAATCATCCGATATCGCAGGTTCCTGTGCACGAATTCTCCCAGCAGTGTCCTGTGCAGCATGAGCTGAAACTGATTGCGCTCTTCGGGATGGATGAGATCCAGAAACTGCCGGTTTGGCAATTCGTGGGCTCCGTATCCCAAGAGTTCCACAGCCATCCCGTTGGCATAGAGAAGCCTGCCCGTGGCATCAACCTCGAAAACGATGTCTGGCAAGAGGTCGAGCAAGACCCGAAACTCCTCGGGGGAGCTGAGAGCCTGGGAGTCCACGAAAGCCTGGCCCGCCCGGTGCCACCAAGGCCCATCCACAGTGAGAGCAACGAGCACGAAGGCAGGCAGGGTGTTTTCCCCGAAGATACAGGCCTGGGCCTTGACTTTCCACGACAGGGCATCCTCGAACTGGGATGCCGTCAGGCGGGCTGTGACCCGCCCCTTGCGCTCCAGGGCCCCCTGGGCCACGCTGGCGATGGTGTGGCCGTATGCGACATCTCCCAGGGCCCGTTCCACCGGCCGGCCGACGAGGGCATCGGGCTCTACACCCAGCGCCGCCGATGCAGCACTGTTGAGTCCCACGACCACCAGGTCACCGTCCAGCAACATGGTGGGCTCATCGGAGAAGGACACTGCATCCAGAAGTGTCTTTCTCGCGGACTCAAGAGACGATCCGATCAAGCTCGGTGTTTTCAAAGGCGTCTGCGACATGCCTTCCTCGATTTTTCCAACCACCCTTCCCCTAAAGTAAATATCGTATACCATAAACAGCCCGGCCATAGAAATCTATCGCGACAATGACCACGATTCGACGTGTCAGACATCCATACTCCAGGACCCTGGCAACAGCCTTTTGCCCTCGTCTTTTTTTTGCTAAAAGCCACATGGTCGAGGGGCGCTGGAGCAGGCTGGACTGCCCGGGCCCGACAACGATTGGACACTGTGACTGGTCTCAATATGGATTTTGAACGCACAATGGACCCACTGGGGTTCTCTGGAGGCGACAATCATGCGAATCGAGAAGGGAAAGCGTGTCAAACTGGACTATGAACTCAGAAACGAAAACAACGACATCATCGAGAGCAGCAAGGACAAGGGGCCGCTCGAATACGTGCACGGCTCGGGTCAGATTCCCCTGCCGGACCTGGAAAACCAGCTCCTCGGGCTGGAAAAGGGTGCCACGAAGGAAGGCAAGCTGCCCATTCCCATCGAAAACGCAGCCAGGGAAGAATATGACAAATCCATGTTCCCCGAAGACCAGGCCTTGACACTGGGCACCTATTTCGAAGCCAAGCGCCCCGACGGAAGTCCGGTGATTCTCAAGGTTGTGGCAACGAGTGAAGACAAGATCACCGTGGAACTACTCCCCTTTCTCTTCTACAAAGTGACCGTGCTCGACCTGTCCGACGCCTAGGCCGGCTGCCGACTTTCCACCCATGGACCGCATCGACCTCACCTGCCCGGTCTGCGGACGGCAGGCCCTCGATAGACCGCCCAAGGCACTCGGCGCCGAGCGCACCTGCCGACATTGTGGGACGCTGCTTCTCTACACCAGAGAGTCGCGCGGGGAGGACGATCCGGCCCTGCTCGTCGTCGTCGAACAGCAGCAGCCTGGTCCCCCGGGATCAACCACCAGGCCAGAGGCTCCCGAATCAACGGATCGAGAATCGGCAGCCGACGCAACGCATCGAGAAAAATCGTCGGCCCATCGTTTCCAAGGGATCATGCCGGAACAGGGCCGCATCAGCGCCGCTGTGGACTGGTGGTCCCGGGCCCAAATTCTGACAGGTATCGCCTGGCGAAGCCTGCGGGCCGCGCCGACAATCTTCTGGCCGCTGGCAGTGGCCTTCCTTGCGGCTGCCACGGGCCTCTACGTGGCAGAAGGCATCGATCCGCCCCTGGGTCTGGGCGGACTGATTCTTGGACCGGGCATCGGACTCTGGTTCGTCACCATGTCCGTCTCCGCCCTGGCGCATGCCCTCACTCGATCAACCGACCGCGACAGGATATCCTTCGGCCGATCGTTGCGGATGCTCCTTGAGCACCGCAAGGCCCTCTCGCACCGGATTGCACTCTGGATCGGCCTGGGTTTCCTGGGAGCCGGAACTGCCGCCATCCTGGTCTCCCTGGTCACTGCAGCGGCTCTCTTCCTGCCGGCAAAGCAACTGTTCCTGGGCCTGTTCCTGGGAATCGAGGTCCTGGCCGCCGCCGCCCTCCTGCCTCTGGCGGTTCTGGTTGGGGCGGGACTGGCTCTGCAGCCCCTGCTGGCATGCAATCCCAGCGTCAAGACTTCGCTCAAGGAGGAATTGGACTGGTGGACCAAGTCGACGAACGATCGAGACTGGTTGGCCACCGGCGTCCTGCTCAGTGGCGCGGCCACAGCCGCAGGTCTCTTGCTGGGCCTGGTCGTCCTGGACGCCGTGCTCGAACTCAACGCTCTCGTGATTCCCACCGGCATGAAGGAAGTCCTGTCCGCCTCGGTATTGGCGCCTCTCCTCGGTCTCGAACGGGCTGTGGATCCCTCACTGTCACTCCAGATCGCCGGTGCGGCCGCTTCTGCCGGTATCTGCGGGGCGCTGGCTGTTTTTCTGACCCCGGCCGCGGCTCTCTGGTCGGCTGGCGCTGCGGCGGCGGCCTCGATCAGGGGACCAGGAGCCGAAGACCGCACCAGAGATTGAATCCAGGCGCCGGCTGGCCCGGTGCGGTTTTATAGTCCCAGTCCAGAGCGTTGGAAATCCTGGAGACAACGAAGAGTCGCTTCGTGACCTGCACCTGCACCAGGGCATCGAGCACCAGGGCCGGCTCCAACCAATACGACATCCCCGAATCCGGATCCCTGGCCGAGAAGGGTCCAGTGAACGCAAAGGCCACCTGGGCATCCAGCCTGTTCCATGCCTCGAATCGGGCCCGGAGCAGTCCTCTATGCCGAGGCACCGAGTCCATGGGCATATCGCCCGAAAGGATCCGGGAATAGAGGAACCGATATGCAGCACTGAGGGTGATCCATCGCCAGATGAACGCCAGGCTCAATTCGGTGCCGGACAGCAGTCCCCGCCCAACGTTGTCCATCTGCACCTTCCCCTCTCCGGCGGGTCGTTGTTCCAGGAGATCGTCGAGCAAGGCGCCGAAGACAGACATCCGAACGACGAACAGTCCGAGAAACGGAAGCGCCGCAGTGGTTCTCCCGACCCAGCCCCCCTCCGGCTTCAAGTCTGGATTGGGGATGCGCCGGCCCAGGCCGTCGGAAAAACGTTCCTTGAGCGTCGGGAACCGAGTCCGCCGCGCCGCCGCCGCAGTCAAGGTCACAGAGCCGAAACGGCCCTGGTACGTGACAATGGGATTGGCCGTCCAGACCGGAGGGGCATCATATGTCTCTCGACCCGTCGTTCCTCCAGCAGCATCCCGAACGAGTGTGACGGGAGAAGGCAGTTCTCCGAGGAGTTCCACCTGTGCTTCGACTCGATGTTTCGGGGACGGGTTCCACCCCGCCTCCATGGCGAACCGCAGGAGCGTGGTTCCCATGATCGGCATGGATGCGCCATCCAGGATTTGATGGTGCCTGTCACGGCGCAGGTCCGCCCAGAACCTCGCCACCAGGGCTCCTCGTTGCTTTGAAACGGCCCTGAGGAAAAAACGCCTCTCCAGCCCGACGTATGCACCAATACTGGTATCCCGAAACAAAGAATGGAACGATCGATCCGTCCTTCGCAGCAGGTACGAAGAATCATCGTAGGAATCCACGGTGTTTCCGTATCCAGCGACAAAGAGGCCGCTGCGCACCAACCACAAACGATGGTGCCACCGATGGGCAAGGCCCGAAAGCCCGAGTCGGTGGTCCGAAAAGCGCCAGTACCGAACCAGGACGCCGCTCGTGGAAGGGGGCACTCCCAGGGTTCCCAGGACGCCCAGGGCAAAAAAGGAGAGGTCCTGCTCGGGCGAAATTCGCCAGGAAAGATTGAGGCCCACAGACCCTGTCCGGCGATCCGAGTTTTGGCGCAGTCCCCCATCCTCCACCCCGTTGGCCTGATAGGATCGCGACAGGCGCATGGCCCGGGTTTTCGACAACTGGGCTCCCATGGTCCAGGCGACCTGCCCCTGGGCACCACCCGAAAGGCTGTGGATGTCCCAGGACTCGGGCGCCATGGCCCCAGAGCCATCGAAACGAGGAGCATCGTATCCCGACCGAAGCTCCAGATCGATGGAGCCACCCATGCCACTCGGTCCGAAAGCCAGGCTGGAAGGTCCTTTCCGCAGGCGGATGTGCGAAATGAACCCAGCAGGGAATCGTCCCAAGTCCACGAATCCATCATATGGCAGGAGCAGTGGGACCCCCTGGATGGTCACCAACAGTCTTTTTTGGTCGAACCCAAGGAGATTGACGAGATGCTCACCGCGCACCGTCTGCTGCACCCAGAGCGCCGGAAGCGACGACAAGGCATCGGTCACAGAGGGTCCGGTGCGCCCGGGATTCTCGATCGACTCTCCCGGCTCTGCCCTGGGCCCAGCCACGACGGTTTCATACGTTTGTCCACCCCTGTCATCCCCAACGATGTCCGAGCGCTTCGAAGATTCGTCGGGATGCTGGTCAGTCCGGGCCGAGGCAGGGCTCCCCGCAGACAATACGAGAAAACAAACGATGAATCGGGAGCGAAAAATCACGAATCACCCTATCCGCCCACGATCATCGTGCATCCATGGCCAATATCACCGCAGCCTTGCTCACAGAATAGCATCCCCGCAGGCCGAGGCTGTCGTCCCAGACGAGGGTCCCGGTGCTCATGTCCGCCCAGCCTCGAGACAGGGTCGCCCCATCCAAGGGGGCGCAATCCACCTGGCTGGGCCGAAACCCGTCTTCGCCTTCGAAATCGAAGACGGCCCTGTCCATGTCTATGCCAAGCCCTGAGTTTTCCACGATGCGATCTAAGGGAACCAGACAAAGGTCTCCTTGCCTTCGCCCCGGCAGGGCACCCAAATCAACCTCTGCAGTATCGCCCCCACGCCGCACTTCCATGGTCCGTGCCCCGGCTGGGTCACAAGGGTCACGATCGCCGCCTGTGTCACAGGACAGCCAGAACGTTCCAAGGCCGAATGCAAGCACCCACAACGGCAGAAAAGCAAATCGTGGCGCGAAAACCCGGCCCCACCAACGCAGAAGCGTCACTCCCTGCGATGCCATGGATACACCTCCATACTCCCGGCTGTCTGCCTCAAGGCCCATCCCAGAATCATGCTCCAAGCCAATGCCTCGCCAAGCCCCTCATCCCTGCTCTCTCCCCTCGGTCCCGAGCGAGGCGACCACATGCTCCACCCAACGCTCCAGGGGCGGTTTCTTCCCCCGATAAACGCGCCAAACGTCTTCAAAGACCAAAATTCGTGAAAACCGCTCCAAGAGATCCTGACGCACCGCAACCAGGAGCATCCCGGATCGCTCTTGCCTGAGGAGCTGTTGGACCGCAGGCCAATGCCCTCGGCCGTCAGCCTCCATCCATCCCAATTCGTCGATGACACAAACTTCCGCCGGTGCCAAAATCCTGTCTGCCGCCCAGGCAAAGCCCTCGGGAAAAAAGATCGGGGACATGCCCGGTCCCCCAACCATGGCCACCAGGGCCGAATCTCTCGTGATCAAGGAACGGGCCAGGTAGGCTCGTCTTCCAGAGGGAAGCCTCTGGGAAACCTGCAGCACCCCCCCCAAAGACAACCCACGAGTGCGCATCATCGCCGCAAATCGTTCCATGCTGGATGTCTTGCCGGCCCCCAAGGCACCTGTCACCGCAATGAATCGCATGGTCTCACTCATTCTCCATGCGAGAAACATCGACGGGCACCAGCCGATTGTTTCCTTCTGCTGCGAGCAACCCCAGGAGCATGAGCGACTCCAGAATTCCCGGAAGAGACCGAAGCCGCTCCCACCGAGTCGTCCGGCCCTGCACCGATGCCAGTTCCGTTTCGAGCAAGGTGAGTGCCGTCGGCACGATGGACCAACTCGCCGCCATGGCCCGGCCCAGGATTCCAAGCCGGAGCCAACGGCGGGTCGGAAAACCGCCGCGGAGCCATGCCACGGCCAGGATCGCCGTTTCGGACAAAATGGCCACGCGCAGCAGCAAGAGGGCTGCGGCAGAGACGGCACCAGGCACCCAGATCGTCCAAGTATCCGACGACCGGGATGCCGTGAGCACCAATCCCGTGGCGAAGGCCAAGATCGATGCGAGAAGCCAGAATCTCCAGCGCAGCAGCCTGCCAAGCGCCGAAGGCCGCATCACAGCCAGCACTCCCGTCAACAAGGCAAGCCCCAGTAGAGACCAGACGCCGGGCCTTGCCAAGGAAACTAAGGCCAACAAACAAGCCGGCGCCGCAACGGACCGCTGCCATCTCGACAGACCGTCCACCCCACCCATCCGCCCGAAGTCGCCCTGTCTTACCGAGACGGAATGGTCCCGGGGGCCTGGATCGTCCAAAATTCCTGGGTCTCGTTTTCCCGGGAGGCCCACGATTCGCCCATCCTCCAGTTCATTCCCGGAGGGAGTCCGATGGCCCAGGAGCACGGCCAACCTCGATACCCGCCCCGACGCGAGTGCGCCGGCTTCCCGGGCCAGGCGTGCTCCCACGCGATTCGCCCAGAAGCCCACGGCGCCGCCCAGGCCGACCACCCCGAGGAGCAAAGCAGCCCCGCTCATTCGAGTCACGGTCCATCCAAGCGACATGGACAAGGACCCCAGCAGGGCCTGGTAGAGCGTCAGGACATCCGACCCAAAGAGCACCACCTGGGACAAAATCATCTGGCCGATGGACCAGAGCAGAGCCAAAGTTGCCCCCAGGGGCGCGGCCCAGGATCCAGGTACGAGAAGAAAAGCCACCTCCAACAGCAGGCCTTCTCCAGCAATGCCCAAGGACGGCGCCAGCAGGGCGCCGCTGGGCACCATGAGCTTGACGCCGGCCGCAAGGAGCCCCGAAACCAGCATGAGCCCCCGCATGGGATGCACCCGCCTCAACGCGATGAAAAAAACCGCTTGGAGCAGGGCCATTACCAGGCCCACGAAGGGAAGCCGCAGGGCGTGGAGGAACCCTCCCAGGGTGATTTCCATCGCACCCCAGGTTCCGCCAACCACGGCCGTCACCGCCGAGAAACGGTTCTCGGACAACAGGTCATCTGCGGGAAAAGAGAGATCTCCAGGAACCGACACAGTCGGTCGGGACACAGATTCGGACAATGGCAGGCTCCTTTCCAAGCACGGGAGGCAGGACCGTTTCCAGACCCACCCTACCGGCCCTGTAACCATAGCCTCACGCCGTAGGCCCCAGGGCTCGGAGCATTGCCGCTTTCGAGACGATTTTTTCGCCTGCATATAACAATTTTTGCTTTCCGTCGCAATCGCTTTTCTGTGGCACCCAGACCACCTGCGAAAGATCGAAAGAAAATGGAGAAGAATTTATGGACAAACAAGGCTCGATCCGAAAAAATTGTGATGTTACTGGGAAAAGTAGGTTCGTGGCGCTTCGCAGCCTTTTCCAAGCCCTGTCCAAACCTAAGGAAAAGAACGATGCGGTGCGGTGCGAATCGAGATCCCAGGCACGGAGGGCATCATGCGCAGACTTATCATTGGGTTGGGTTTTCTCGCCGCAACGGCGACAGGCTGTGGCCGCACGTATTTCGTTCCGGAACCCTGCAGCAGGGACCAGCAGTGCGACGACAAGAACGAATGCACATTGGACAAGTGCGCCTCGGACGGCACATGCACCCACGAGGCGGTAGACATGGATTATGACGGCCACGGTGCCACCTGCGGCGGGGGAGACGACTGCGATGACACCAACGGATTCGTCTATCCCGGCCAAGGCGAAAAATGTGACAATGGAATCGATGACAACTGCGACGGACTCACAGACTGCGAAAGCGGTGCCTGCGCCACCGACCCCAGATGTCTGTCCAAGGAAACCGACTGCACCAACGGCATCGACGACGACGGCGACGGCCTCACCGACTGCGCGGATCCGGACTGTGCCTACTTGCCTGTCTGCGGCAACCCCGAAGACTGCACCAACGGCATCGACGACGACGGTGACGGACTCATCGACTGCGCGGATCCGGACTGTGCCTACTTGCCTGTCTGCGGCAACCCCGAAGACTGCACCAACGGCATCGACGACGACGGTGACGGACTCATCGACTGTGAAGATTCGGACTGCTTCGGCTTTCCCGGATGCCAGGGACGAGAGGCCAATTGCTCAAATTTCATCGATGACGATCACGATGGACTGACCGACTGCGAAGACCCGGACTGTTTCATGGACCCCTGGTGCAACCCCACGCCCGAACAATGCTCCAACGGCTATGACGACGACGGCGACGGCCTCATCGACTGTGACGACCCGGACTGCGCCGACGCGCCAAACTGCGGTGGCACCGAATGCCGATTTTCACAGGTCCAACTCGACTGTGGCAGCATCCTGAGCGCAAGCACTGCAGACCCGGGGTCAGACCAGCTCGTGTCGCATTATTCCTGCGGAGGTCCCTCGGAAACGGGCCGAGAAATCGCCTACCTCCTGGCCCCCACCCAGACCATGCCCGTGGGCAGTGTCATGCGCATCAATCTGGTGCCCTACGGAGCCAACCTGGACATGTTCCTCCTGGATGTGGGCATGAGCGACATGGCTTGCGATCCCGGAGCATGCCTGGACTCCTCGACGAACCAGGGCCAAAACGCCGAACAACTCTCCTTCGTCCTGGACGCAGACCGTCGCTATGCCCTGGTCATCGACTCGCCCGACCCAATCGCGGGCCGCTTCGACCTCACGGTCAACTGCGATGAAAACTGCGTCCCCGAAGACTGCAGGAACGGGCAAGACGACGACTGCGACGGCCTGGTCGATTGTGACGATCCCGATTGCGCGTGGTGGCCGAACTGCTGTGTCCCAGAGCCCGAGCGATGCAACAACGGAATCGACGACGACTGCGACGGCCTGACAGACTGCCGGGATGACGACTGTGCGTCCAATCCCCACTGCTGCGTACCCAGCCCGGAGAACTGCACCAACGGAATCGACGACGACTGCGACGGGCTCTACGACTGCGACGACCCTGACTGTTCCCATGACCCGGTTTGCAGCTTGGAGGGCACCTGCCACGTGGTCGATTCCATGAGCTGCTCCGAATCCGTGAGCACGAGAAATGACGGCCCTGGTTCTCATTCCGAAATCGAAAGATACGGCTGCACGGACTTCCAGTACCAGGGCCCGGAAATGAGTTATCGGTTCGTGGCCCCTGCCAATGAGCAGGTCCAGGTGCAGCTCAACGGTCTCCAGGAGGACCTCGATCTCTACGTTTTGAGGGATGGGCCGGACGGGACCTGTGACCTGAGAGACTGTGTGGGCTACAGCGTGGCGGGGGGCGACTCCTCCGAACAGGTGGTGTTCCAGGCGCGGCGGGGAGTCGCCTACTGGATTGTAGTAGACGGGTGGAATAGCTCGGTCAGCCCCTTCAATCTCTCCGTGATCTGTGACAGTTCTCAGACCGAGGACTGTACCAACGGCCGAGACGATGACGGGGACGGGTTCATCGACTGCAACGACCCGGACTGCTTCAACGATCCGCACTGCCAATGCATCCCCACACCGGAACGCTGCAACGATGGACGAGACAACGACTGTGACCATCTCGTCGACTGCGCAGACCCTGAATGTTCCTCTGACCCGAACTGCTGTCTGGCCAGCCCGGAAAACTGCACCAATGGAGTCGACGACGACTGCGACAGCCTCATCGACTGTGCAGACCCCAATTGTGCCAACCATTGGGCCTGTGGGGGCCGGGAAATGTGCACCAACGGAGTCGACGATGACCAGGACGGTCTGACCGACTGCAACGATCCGGACTGTGCCGGCGATCCGGGCTGCTGCGTGCCCAGGCCGGAAGACTGCGCCAACGGCCATGACGATGACTGCGACAGCCTCATCGACTGTGCCGATCCAGATTGTTCAAACAGCCAGGTCTGCTGCGTGCCCAGGCCGGAAGACTGCGCCAACGGACGCGACGACGACTGTGACGGAATGACCGACTGCGACGACCCCGACT
>CAZIJS010000019.1:0-2237 GCA_964539505.1 uncultured Myxococcales bacterium | reverse complement strand
GCCCGAAGACTGTGCCAACGGACGCGACGACGACTGTGACGGAATGACCGACTGCGACGACCCCGACTGCGCCGCAAGCCCCCAATGCTGCGTGCCCAGGCCCGAAGACTGTGCCAACGGACGCGACGACGACTGTGACGGAATGACCGACTGCAATGACCCGGACTGTGCCGGCAGTCCTCAATGCTGCGTCCCAAGGCCCGAAGACTGTGCCAACGGACGCGACGACGACTGCGACGGACTGGTGGACTGCAACGACCCGGACTGCGCCGGCAGCCCTCAATGCTGCGTGCCCTCTCCGGAAAACTGCTACGATCACCGTGACAATGACTGCGACGGCTTGTTGGACTGCAGTGACCCGGACTGCGCCGACGAACCCTATTGTGCATGTGCCCCCGAGGACTGTGCCAACGGACGCGACGACGACTGTGACGGAATGACCGACTGCGACGACCCGAGCTGCAACGCCGATCCCCATTGCGGCGCACCCTGCACCACGGAAATTTGTTCCGACAACATGGACAACGACTGCGACGGAATGACCGACTGCGACGACCCCGACTGCGATGCCTACCCGGCATGCAACCAGTGCATCCCGGAACCGGAAGACTGCAACGATTTCCAAGACAACGACTGTGACGGAATGACCGACTGCGACGACCCCGACTGCAACGGCGATCCTGACTGCAGGGTCTGCGTCCAGGAAGTCTGCTACGACATGAAGGACAACGACTGCGACGGACTCATCGACTGTGCCGACCCCGACTGCGCCGATCGGCAAATCTGCAATTTCTGCATCAACCGAGAACTCTGCGCCGACCTCCGTGACGACGACTGCGACGGCCTGACCGACTGCGACGACCCCGACTGCTTCAACGACAGCTACTGCGCAAGCTGCGTGCCGGAACGATGCACGAACAACCAGGACGACGACTGTGACGGCCGCATCGACTGCGCGGACCCGGACTGCGCATCCGATCCGAGCTGCGGTGGGACGAACACCTGCCAACCAGAGCGCCCCATCGGATGCGGCGACCAGGACTGGTGGAGCAACGACGGCCCAGGCAGCACATCGAATATCGAGGAGTATTCCTGCGGCATCGGGTCGGAGACAGGCCCTGAGTACACCTACTTGTTCGAGGCACCGCGGTCTGGGCCGGTACGTATCACCATCTCGAATCTCGGGGCCGACCTGGACCTGTTCGTCTTGAACGATGCCGGCGTCTGCAGCCCGGACAACTGCCTGTCCATGAGCATCGCAGGGGGCACATCAGACGAGACCGTGACCTTCCAGGCCCAACGCGGCCATGCCTATTTTATCGTGATCGATGGGTATGCAGACAGTGTCAGTGACTTCTCCATCGATGTCCAGTGTAACCAGGCACGGCCACAGCAGTGAACGAATCGGTAGTCGTAGACAAGCCCCATCCGCAGCCTCTTCGAGCAATCGTTGCACCGAAATCCGGGATCAGCCGCCTCCGTCTGTTGCAGGGGCGGCATCCATGGATGCATCCGTGGAAATGGCAGCGTCCTGGAGACTACCGTCCTGCAACCCTCCATCGAGCAAGGCATCGTGGGGCGATCCATCCGCGGCAGCTCCAGCGTCCCCGGTTCCGGCATCCACTGACACTTCGCTATCCTGGGCAAGCGCGGCATCTTCGGTCCCGGCATCCTGTGGCAGTGCGCCAGGATAGACACAGATCCCTTCGGCGGCTTTCGGATCCGCCTTGGTGGAACAGACCAACGGAGACTTGCAGTCCTCGGTCGTCTTGCAGCGATCACCGGCCAGGCTCCCATTCCTGCGGCAGGCCGTCAGTCCCACGGCATAAACCATTGAAACAACCCCGAAGATCCAAAACAATCGTTCGTTCCTGTCCGTCATTGTGTCACCTCCGAACCTCATTGTCGGATCCGCAGTTCCAGGATCCCGGACAGGCCCGCTCCGTACACACCCGATCCGTGATATTTGTACGGTTCGTTGCCCACATTCTCGATACGCAGGGTCATGCTCGCGAAACGATTGACCTGAACGCCGGCAGCCAGGTTCAAGAGAGCAAATCCCGGGGTGCCGTCACAGTGATCCGGACCGTCCGGGCAGATACGCTTGTCCTTGAGATCCCCGGGAGACAGCCTGTCTTGCCTGGCCGCCCACCGGACGAACGCCCTGGCCCACCATCGACCATGGCGATACCCCGTTCCAACGAGCCCCTGGAACGGCGGTATCCGTCGCATGGGCT
>CAZIJS010000018.1:12519-36039 GCA_964539505.1 uncultured Myxococcales bacterium | reverse complement strand
ATAAAAATCCAACCCGTTGCGTCTCGGACTGCCAACGCGCAGAAAAGGCCAATCCCGGTCCAGGAAGCGCCATGGCACGATGCAAGGACAGCAGGGATTGCAAGGCCCTTGCAGAATGCCTCCACACAATGGCGATGGAGCGACGGAAGAAAATCACCTCGGCACAAAAGGACCACGAACTGAAGGTCAAGGGTGCGCGCAAAGCAAGCAGGCTCCCTTCTCGGCAACAGTCCGAAAAGGCGACGCGCAAAAAAACAACCGAGGCACCTTCGGAAAACAAGCCTGCCGCAAGATAGCCTCGGCATCGAAACCAGGCTGCGCCGGGGTAAGGCGAGCTATTTGGGTCTTGGATACCGTCCCGGCAAAAGGCTGTGTGCGCGCTGCAACATGCGCCTTGCACGCCGGGCATGTCCCGCCCCTTCGAGCACGAGCCCCAGATTATAGTAAGCGGCGGCCAGTCTCGGATGCAGGCGCAAAGATTTTTCGTACGCGGACAGAGCCTCGTCGATGCGCCCCATCCGGGCCAGGAGGTTTGCCAAGGCCAGGTACCTGAGAGCACCGGGTCTGGCGTCCAAGGCGCGACGCATGAGGGGGAGAGCCACTCGTCTGCGCCCCACGCGATCCAACAGGAGACTCTCCCGAAAAAGAATCGGCCCGGGATCGCAGGCCCAACGGCGGGCCGTCTGGATGGCAGCCAACTCCCGAGCCGGCTGTTCGTTTCTCAATGACCGCCCCCAGGATCGCTCTGCCACGTACTGTCGGACCGAACAGACACCCGAACCCAAAACCAACAACCCCAACACCACCCAGAGCGCCCAGTTCCAAACCCGTGACCCCAAACGGCCCGCCTCCACGTTCCGGGCCTCTTCGGCATCCCGACTGCCCAGCCCCAGGGCCAGGCCCAGCCACAGAGCGCCAAGACCAGCCTGGGCCGGTTGATGGAACAGCCCCTCTGAAAACATGGTCACGCCCAATGCCGCTAGACCTGCCAACGAGGCGGCCAAGACTTCCGCTGATTCGAACCATCCCCTCACCGCCGCAGACGGGGTCTCCTTCCCCTGGGCCCCCACTGCATCCCTCCCATCCCGCCGCATCCTTCGAAACACCCACCACCCGAACAGCATCGCTGCCCCGAGACCGACCAGGCCGCCTTCGATCCAGAGTTGCAGGGGTTCGCAGTGCGCCGTCCAGGCGTTGGTCCACAACCCCAGATCAGCGGGATGACCAGCCAGGTACTTGCCCTGGGCCTCGGGAAAAATCGTGGCATAGGATCCCAGTCCATGTCCGAACCAGATGCTCTTACCGATGAGACCCAAGGAAATCTTGGCCAGGTAGAGGCGCCCCGTCAGACCCGAACCGCCAAAAAGAAACAAACCAACAGCAGTCCCCACGACCATCGTCACCATCACCGCGAGGCGGCCGAAGCGCCACCGCGCCAAAGGCCCCTGGGCACGGACCATCCACAAGCACCATGCCAGGATCGCCGCAGCCAGAGCGGCTCGACTGTGCGTTACCAGGATCGCCGAAACGATGACCACCCAGACTGCCGCTTGCAACAAGATACCCAAGAACCGAGCCTCATCAGCCCCTGATCGCAACGAACGCAGTTTGGAAGCCACCAGCAAGACGAATGGAAGTTGGGCGGCAAGCAGACCCGCCAAGTAGTTTGTATTTCCGAGGCCGGCCCGAGGCTCGTCTCCCCTTCCGGCCCACTCCCCCAAGGCCCAGACGGCAAGCAACAGGCCGGCCGACGCCACGAACCAGGGCAGAAACCGCCAGACATGCTGGGACCGACCCAATCTCCTTCCCCCAACAAACAAGGCAACAGCAAGGGCTGCCAAGGAAGCATCCACCAGGCCGCGCCCCGGAGCGGGGCTCCAGATCAAAGTGATCAGAAGCCATCCCAACAGCCCCACCGAGAGCCAGTCGATCCGATCTGGTCTACCCTCGCCAGTCTTGGGTGCGGACGCCACCAAAAAAAACGCCGCCCCGACAAAGAGCATGATGCGCTTGAACGCAGAGAAATGCACCGTCCCGGGGTCCCACAACAGGGGCACACCCAGACAGACCAGGGCAAGACCGGCAATCCCGGCCCCCCGGCGACGATCAGAACGGAAGGTTGCGAACCAATCTGGGAACGAAGACATGAGGATCGATGCGATTGGCAATACCCCGGACGGCAGCCCTTCTCATGGGACTGCGCTCTGCCTGCTCAGCCTTCCTGAGAGCCGCAAGCAGCCCTTTTGCCCTGGCTCTGGTCAAATAGAAGGCGGCCTCGGCCCGCACCTCCTGACGTCGATCCGTCAGGCCACCAACCAAAATAGAAAGCCCTTTGGGTGGATCATACGCAAGCAGCGCAGCGGCAGCAGCCAGGGTCGTAGAGATGCCGTGGCCCTGGAGCGCTTTCCTCAACCCGCTCGCCACCGCCCGCCTGGCGTCCTTGTTGGAGAAGGACGACAGCAGATTGAACAGGGAACGTTTCACTGACGGGGCAGCCTGGGTCAGTGCCGTCAAAAGGCGCTCCCAACCCTGTCGATACCCAAGGTTTCCCAAGGCGAACCAGGCCCGATAGCGCGTGGGAACGTGACGAGTCTTGGCCACCCGCCAGAACTCCGGCGAAGCCTTGCGGTCCTGTTGCATCCCCAACAACCGAACGAGACCGCTGCGCAGACCAGGGCTCGTCCAAGTGAGAGGAACCAGGGAACGCAACACCTGCAAATGGCCCGGTTTGAGAGCAAGACCGCCAAGGGTCTCCACGAGACCACCGAGGCGCCCACCACCCATCACGGCATGGACCGCCGATGCCACGACATACCCCTCCCATGTCCAAGCAGGATAAGCTCGTAACCTCTTCTTCAACCAACGAAAGGTCCTCGAGTCGGTGCAACGCAGCAAGACCGGTAGGGCGACTCTCCGGCCCCTCTGGGCCAGGATGGCAGCGGCATCGCAACGAACCCAGGACCGGCGATCCCTGAGATACCGACCCACCAAGACCCCTTCGTAACGATTGGGATTGAGGTGGTAGAGCGTCTTCAAGGCCATCAGGGACACGTCCACCGGCCCTCTCGATGCAGCCCTGTCCAACACGTCGACACTGCTCGGGTCTCCGATCTTGGCCAGTGCTTGAACCGCAGACACCTGCACCGACCGGCTGGAGTCGCCGACGGCTTTCATCAAAGCAGGCACGAGCCTCTTGTCCTTGAGGTCACCAGCCACGAAGGCCACGTTGAGACGAATCGTGGCCTGGCGGCTTTGCAACAACGACTCGATGAGCCCGATACGCTTGCGGTCCTGCAGCTTGGCCAAGGCAAAAAGGATGTTGTTGAGCAACCGGGTGGAACGAACCGTTGGAAGCCGGCGGCGCAGGGCCGCAATGGCCCTCTTGTCGCCGATTTCACCAAGAGCGTAGGCAGCGGCGTTTTGCACCGACAATGGCCCACTGAACAAACGATGTTCCAAAGCACCTCTCAGACTCCGGATCCGAAGCATGGCCGCAGCGCCCGCAGCAAACAAGGCAAAGTCCTGGGACTGGTCCTTGCCCAGGGCATAGGCCAAACCCACGCGCAGAGAGGACTCGGGAATGACGAACCGCAGATGCCAGAGTGCTCGAAGTGCCATCCAGCGCAGCGCATAACTGGTCTTTTTCGCCCGCAGGATCCGAAGAATCAACCCCACGGACCGCCGAGACCCCATGCGGCCGAGGGACTCGAGGGCCGTGGCCCGGATGGATTCGTCCTCGTTGCGGTCCTTGGCCATGTGCAGCAACAATTTTTCCGCCTTGAACGAGCCCACGGCGCCCAGCGCCTGGACCGCATAACTCCTGACCAACTGATTCCAGTCCCGGGCCGCGACCATGAGACTCTTCAAACTCTGGGGGTCGGCGAAGTCCCACAACACAGAAACCAGGCGCTGGCGCACCTCTGCGTTCGTGTTGTTGGTCAATCCCCACTCCAGCGCAGGAAGGGCTCGCTTGCCGAGCCAGGTCAACTCGGGGGTCGATGGTGTGATATCAGCCGTGACATTGACCAGCGCGGACTTGCGACGGAGCACATCTTTGAGCACCGCCCGTCTCTTCGCGGTGATCGTTTGATACCGAGACAGGGGCGGATCGATGAAAGCTCCTTGCTGCTCAGGATTTGCAGCAGCCCCCCCCAAGCCTGTCATAACGACCGCCATGCCGACGGACAGCATCGCCGCGCCCCGAAGGACTGGTGACGATTGGATTTTCGAACGCTCACGCATCACGGGACAACTCCTTTCTTTCCGCAACATCACGGCACCAGATCCGAACAAACCACGTCAGGCACAAAGCTTCAAGAATCGCCCACCTCGATGACTCGAAGAATGGTCACCGGTCCCTGGTCGGCGGCTGAGGATGCGGACAGGACGACGACGTGAGCACCTGGACCGGCGATTCCTCGATCGAGGCAGAGCCGAGACAGAGCCTGCGCCATGTCATCGGCTCCAAGGGTTCTGTCGAGGAAGACGGGTTCGACACCCCACAGCAGGCTCATCCGCTGGATCGCCGCTCGGTCGGTGGTGAGCCCAACGATGCGTGCCGCCGGCCGAGACGCCGAGGCAGCCGCGGTTCTCCTTCCGTCCCGGTCCAGGACCAGGATGGCTTCCAGGCCGAGTTGACGCACGATGAGTTCCGCAGCCCTGCCCACGGCCTCACCCACATTGTCCGCATCGGCCAACTGGGTGGCGGGACGACTCCGCAGCATCTCGATAACATGACGATCCGCGTGGTCCGCAATGCGCCTCATGGCCGCCACGGCCCCCACGGGGTAACGCCCCGAAGCAGTCTCTCCCGAAAGCATCACCGCATCCGTCCCGTCCAGGATCGCTGCGGTGACATCGGAAACCTCCGCCCTGGTGGGCCTGGGACTTTCCACCATGGACTCGAGCATTTCAGTGGCCACGATGCCCGGTTTTTCCTGGTCCCTGGCTTCGGCCAGGATGCGACGCTGCACGAAAGGAACTTCTTCGGCGGCCATCTCCACCCCAAGGTCACCACGGGCCACCATGACCCCGTCCGATGCCGCCAAGATATCCTGGATCCGCTCCAGGGCCTGTGGCTTTTCGATCTTGGCGATCACGGGAAGGGACTTTCCGCGGCCCGCCACCACTGAGCGGACTTCGGCCAAATCCTCGGGACGTCGCACGAAGGACAGGGCCAGAAAGTCCATGTCCTGGTCTGCCGCCCAGGCCGCATCCGCCCGGTCTTTGTCCGTTACCGTGGGCACGGACGCCAGTTCGATGCCTGGAAAGTTGACCCCTTTGCGAGCCCCCACGATACCGGGACGCCGCACGCGGCAGACAGCCCCCTCGGATGTAAGCCTTACCACCGTGAGTTCAATCATCCCATCCCGGAGAAACACTGTCTCGTCCGGCTGGAGTTCCGCCAGCACCTCGGGATGGGAGATACCCACGCGGGCAGGGCCGACGATGTCTCCCGACGTCAACAAAACCTCACTGTCCTGCTCGAGGAGCACATGGTCGGACAACGGTTTGGATCCTGTCCGAATCTTGGGACCGCAGAGGTCTCCGAGCAGGGCCACCGGCCGGCCGACCCGCTCGGCCGCGGCGCGCACGGACCGAATCGTCTCGAGATGCTCCGATTGGGTGCCATGGGAAAAATTGATGCGGGCCACGTCCATGCCCGCCCGAATCATGGCCTCGATGGTGGATACATCCCGACTGGCTGGTCCGAGCGTGGCCACGATCTTGGTTTTCTTGCTCATCACTGGCTCCTTGGCGCCGGTTCGACCAGCAGACGACCATCACGAATCACGAGACGAGTCGTGGAACGAAAGCGCCGCGAATAATGCATCATACGTTTCAAAAGAAACTTTCGATCCGCCGACTGGGGAGGATGCGGCAGTCCGTGGGCATCGAGGCGCAGCGGGATGAACTCGGCATGGACCGACTTGGTTCCATCGGGGGCTTTTTCGAAAATTACGTGGGCCAGGCCGGATTCACCGCGATCGCCCCTCGGTGCATCGAAGGACAGATTCCCGAGAGAATAGAACGCCACCAGTCCATCGCGAACCTGGATACCTCGCAGGACATGGGGATGGTGACCAATGAAGACGGCCGCCCCAGCCCTGGCCAGTTTGCGAATGAGGAGGCGCTCGCGGCCGATCACATCGTGCATGTACTCGGTACCCCAATGAAGACTCACCACCACGAAATCCACCTTGCGGCTCAGATCCGCCACCAAGGGGGGTAGGGCCTTGCGCACGGTCTGCCTGGTGAGATGCGCCAGGAAGCCGTCTCTCTGGCGCATCGAGTAGTTGACCAGCCTGGTCACCGCCAGAACGCCCACCGACACGTTGCCTTTGCGAAAAATATAGGGACGCCATGCCCCTTCGGGGCTCAGGCCCGTGCCTACCCAATGGAGCCCCTGGGACCGCAGATGCCGAATGGTCTCCACGATGCCTGCACCACGCTGGTCCTGGGCATGGTTGTTTGCGGTCACAATCAAATTAAAACCAGCGTCGCGAAGCACCTTGGCTGCCTCAGGCTCGGCTCGAAACACGAGTCGCGACCCCTTGCGCTGGTAGAGCGTCGTGGCAGTAATGGGCGTCTCCAGGTTACACATCACGAGATCCTGGCCGGAGAGCAGATGCCGGATCCTGCGAAACGGCCGGTGGTAGCCTCGACGATGCAGTCTTCCCGCGATGAGACGCCCGAACATCACGTCGCCTCCAGCCACCAGGGAAACTCGAGTGCCCCTGGTCGCGGAAGCCTCCTGAGCTTCCCCCGCATGAATCGGGCCTGCCCAGAGAAGCAACGCAATGAAACCACCCAGCATCAGGCCCGTCGCCAAAACTCGAAATTCCCCAAGATCGAGCCTGCCCTGCCCTTGGTACCAATGCCTGTCTTTCACGAAACATCCTTTCTCGAATCGAAGGCCCATTCGGTTCTGCTTCCCAAAAAAGTACTGTCCTCGGGAAGACGAAGGGACCCAGGCAACGATTCTCCATACTAGCCTGATTTTTCCTTGACACAACAAACACCGAGAATAAGGTCACAAACAAGTAAGGGCTCACTAACAAATTTCTCGTTCAACGACCAGCGAACATGACAAACTCCACCACAAAGCAGCACTCTTCCATGGCCACGAAACGCAAGAGACTCACGGCAGCGGAAAGACGCCCCCAAATCATGCGAGCAGCGGTCCGGGCGCTGGCCCGGTCCAACTATCGAACCACGAGCATCGCGGAAATCGCTGCAGAAGCAGGTATCACGGAACCAGCAGTCTATCGGTATTTCAACACCAAGAAGGAACTCTTCATCGCCATCCTGGAAGACGTGGGAGCCAGGGTTCTCGACCTCTGGGAAGAGATCTTGCGCAAGGCCGACAGCCCATTGGAGGCCCTGACGAAAATTTCAGCCGACTATTATGACCGGGCCATGACCAAACGCGGGGAACTCAAAGTCCTCTTCCAGGCCTTGGCAGAAGTAGACGACCAGGACATCCGGACGGCTCTGCGAAGCCAGTTTTCAGGATACGTAACGTTGCTTGAACGGATTATCGTGCAAATGCAGGCAGCCGGCCTCATCCGAGCCGACCTGGATGCCAGGGCGGCTGCATGGAGTTTTCTGAGCGTCGGCTTCACCCTGAACCTGGTGGCCCTGCTTCGTCTGGAAGAAGAATTGTCTCGAGACCGCCTGGGGCTCATCCAGGAACTGTTCGTGCGGAGCCTGCTGGATAGCGAGCAGGCCCGCGACATCCTGGCGGGCCCTCACCTGAGCCGAATGATGGGGAGGACATCGGCTGGCACGGAAAGCAGGGGAAAGGCGCCCTGCGCAGGCCCAGATAGGAAGCCCGGAACCAATGGGCCAGGACCAATGCGTCAATGAAAGACACGGAGCCCGAAGGCTCCGAAAAAGAGATACACAACAGAAAAAGAAACCAGACATCGTCTCGACGCCAAGTCGAGACGACCAACAGCGTGACAGGAGGACCCTCATGGCACGAGACATCAAGAAAGCAGCCGTGCTCGGAGCAGGCGTCATGGGCAGTGGCATCGCCGCCCACCTGGCCAATGCCGGGATCGAGTGCTACCTGCTCGACCTGGACGGGGTCAAGGCAGCCGAGTACGGACTCATCCCGAAACTCACAGACGAAGACCGGGCCAAGGGCCTCACCGAAGAGAGCCCCGAGTTTCGCAACCGCCTGGCCCAGCAGGGCATCGACAACGCCATCAAATCGAGACCGGCAGCCTTCTTTACCAAGAAATTTGCCAAGCGAATCACCCCTGGAAACTACGAAGACCATAGCCACTGGCTGGGCGAGGTGGACTGGATCATCGAGGTGGTGGCCGAACGCATCGATATCAAAAAAATGGTCTTCGACAACGTGGAGAAAAACCGCAAGCCCGGAACCATCGTCACGTCGAACACCTCGGGTCTGCTCCTCAAAGATCTCACGGAAGGACGCAGTGAGGACTTTCGCAAAAACTTCATGATCACGCACTTTTTCAATCCGGTCCGCTACATGCGCCTCATCGAGTTCATTTCGGGACCGGACACCGACCCGGAAGTGATCGAGACCATGGTCCATGTCTGCGGCGACCGCCTGGGCAAAGGCATCGTCTATGCCAAGGACACGCCCAATTTCATCGCCAACCGCATTGGGATCCAGGGCATGATGGCAGTGGCCGGCGCCGTCGTGGAAAAGGGCTACAGCATCGAATTCGTGGACAAAGTCCTGGGCAAGGCCATCGGGCGTCCCATGGGGCCCTTCCGCCTGACGGACCTGGTGGGACTCGACACCATGATCCACGTTGCGGAAAACACCTACAACCTCTGCCCAGACGATGAAGAACGGGACGTCTTCCAGATTCCCGACTTTATGCAGAAAATGTTGGAAAAAAAGCTCCTTGGCAACAAGACCAAGGCCGGCTTTTACAAAAAGGAAAAAGTCGACGGGAAGAAGCAAATCCTGGCGCTGGATCTCGAGAGCCTGGAATACCGCCCCACCCAGAAAGTCTCGGCCGAATCCCTGACCGCGGTCAAGAACATGGACGACGTGGGCGAGGCCATCCAATATCTCTGTGAAGAAGCCGAGGACGAAGCCGCCGAGCTTGCATGGCAGGGGCTCTCTGCCTCGCTGGTCTATGCCGCAAACCGCGTCCCGGAAATCTCCGACGACATCGTCAACGTGGATAACGCCATGAAATGGGGCTACAACTGGAAGCTCGGCCCCTTCGAGACATGGGATGCCATTGGTGTCGAGGAAGTCATCGACCGGCTCGAAGAAGAAGACCGTCCCGTCCCGGAACTGGCCCGCAAGGTCATGGAGAAAGGCGGCGGAAAGTTCTACTCGTTCGAAAATGGCAAGCGAACCTACTTCGACATCAAGACAGAAACCCACCAGCCCATCGAACACCCAGAAGGCGTCATCGTGCTGGCAGACGTCAAGAAGGCCAACAAAGTGGTGGCCTCGAACGGCTCTGCCGACCTCATCGACATCGGAGACGGGGTGTTTTGTGTGGAATTCCACACCAAGATGAATGCCATCGACGAAGACATCGGACAGATGCTGCTTCGAGGCGTGGAAGAGGCAGAGAAAAACGGCCGTGCCCTGGTGCTCCACAACGAAGGCGAGCATTTCAGCGCAGGCGCCAACATTTTCATGGTGCTCATGTTGGCTCAGCAAAAGGCCTTCGACAAGCTCGAAAAAATCGTCAAAGACTTCCAAGATGCCAACATGCGCCTCAAGTACGCCAACGTGCCGGTGGTCTCGGCCCCCTTCAACTACACGTTCGGAGGCGGCTGCGAGATGTCTATGGCCTGTGACCGAATCGTGGGCCACGCAGAACTCTACATCGGCCTCGTGGAAGTGGGCGTGGGCCTCATTCCCGCGGGTGGCGGCTGCGCACAATTCCTGGTCCGGGCCAAAGACCTCATGGAACGCAAACGGGTCAACCCTGGACCCATGCCCATCGTTCAGCATGCATTCGAAACCATCGCTTTCGCCAAGGTGGCCACGTCGGCCGAGGAAGCCAGGAAGACCGGTTTTCTCAGGCGGCAGGATCGCTACGTCATGGACCGGGCCAAAGTACTCGGTGAGGCCAAAAAAGCAGCACTGGACATGGTGGATGGGTATCAGGCGCCGGAACGTCCTACCTACCGGTTGCCTGGAGAAGGTGGCCGGCTCGCCATCGAATACGTGGCCGACGACTTCATGCGCAAGGGCATGATCAGCGAACACGATCGTAAGATTGCCTACAAACTGGCTCGCGTGCTCACAGGTGGCGATACCCACCCCAGCGAGACAGTTACCGAACAGCATATCCTGGATCTGGAACGAGAGGCCTTCGTCAGCCTCTGTGGCGAACAAAAGACCCTGGACCGGATCCAACACATGCTGCTGAAGGGAAAGCCCCTTCGCAACTAGACGAGAAGAAACGATGCGCCCAGAGCGCACGGAAGAAACACAATCAGCGCCCCAGGGCGCACAGGAATCGAGGAGGATGTCATGAACGAGGCGGTTATCGTATCAGCCGTTCGGTCTCCAATCGGAAAGGCCCGCAAGGGATCTCTCATCAAAACGCGTATGGACGACCTCGGGGCCCACGTGGTCAAAGAGGCCCTCAAGCGTCTGCCGGAATTCGACTACGCAGAAATCGAGGATCTCTACTGCGGCTGTGCCATGCCGGAAGGTGAGCAGGGCATGAACATCGGCCGTGCCGTGGGCATCTTGGCCGGGCTGCCCATCTCGGTACCGGGCTGCACCATCAACCGATTCTGCGCATCGTCTTTGTCCACCATCATGGAGGGCGCCAAGGGCATCTGGGCGGGAATCGGCGATACCTATCTCTCAGTAGGCATCGAGACCATGACCAACGTGCCCATGGGCGGATTCAACATCAGCATGAACCCCAAACTCGTGGAAGGCGAATCCAAAAAACACGGCTTCCCCTGGTACTACGTGCCCATGGGCGTCACTGCCGAAAACGTGGCCAGAAAATTCGAGGTCTCTCGCGAGGACCAGGACGAGTTCGCCTATCAGAGCAACATGAAGGCTGCCAAGGCCATCCAGGAGGGCTGGTTCAAAAACGAGATCGTCCCTGTGACCCTGCCCGACGGCCGGGTGTTCGACACAGACGAAGGCGTGCGCCCCAACACCACCGTGGAAGCCTTGGGCAAACTCAAGCCCGCCTTCATGAAAGACGGCTCTGTCACTGCCGGCAACTCCAGCCAGCTCAGTGACGGCGGTGCCGCCATCGTGCTCATGAGCCACAAGAAGGCTGAGTCACTGGGCATCAAGAACATGTGGCGCGTGGCCTCCTTCGCCGTGGCCGGCGTGGATCCCGAAATCATGGGCATGGGACCTGAAGCTGCCACCAAGAAAATCCTGGCCCGCACGGGACTGAAACTCGATGACATCGATGCCATCGAACTCAACGAAGCCTTCGCATCCCAGAGCCTCGCGGTGATCAGGAATCTGGGGGCCGATCCAGCCAAGGTCAACCTCCACGGCGGCGCCATTGCACTGGGCCATCCACTGGGCTGCTCGGGCACCAGGATCGTGGTCACCCTCATCAACGTACTCGAACGTATCGGCGGCAAGCGGGGTCTGGCCACCATGTGCGTGGGCGGCGGCATGGGCGGCGCTCTGCTCATCGAGAAAGTCTGAGCGACAGTCCTGCCCCTCCTCTCGGGGTGGCTGTGCCTCCCAGAGAGGGAAAGCCGACCCTTTCCTACATTGTTTCCAATGAAGGAAACTTGACTACATATGCCCACTCTGATAGTCTGTGGATCGAGGTCCGGCCCCGGCAAGGCCGGGACCGGAGCCTCACGGAATGCAATGGAATCCACGAAAACGCGAGGTGTGACATGGTGGCTTTTTATGGAAACATGGTGATCATGGTTGTAACCGTCGGAATGTTCCTTGCCACCGTCAACCTGGGAAGATCCCCCAAAAACCTCGATTGATCCGGCCCTACTGAACGATTCCAGCCCCGTCAGGATTCTCGGTCCGTTCCATCCCCATCCAGGCGACCGCCTGAAAGACGCCTTCGCACCCGCACGATCTGACGAAGCTTGTATGCCTCGTGGCTGCTGTCGCCCTCTTCGTTGCGGCGTGCAGTCTCCCAATCGAGAATTTGGAACTCCGCGGGCACGAAGGTCACCACCACGTCCCGGTCCCACTCGGTCATGGGAAGCTGATCGAGAAAGTGTTCCACCCTCACCGGCAGGTCCGCGACGAAATTGACCACCCGATAGTCGTGGCTGCTAAACTCGTTGGGGCGATATCGTGCCTGTTCGAAAATCCTTTCATCGACAGCCTCTCCCAGAGCCTTTTTGCCCCCACCCCCCATGACCGCCAGGAGATCTGAAGGCTCGACCAGGAGGTTCACGCTCTCTCCTGGGATGACATAATTGAACGGGATGATACGATGCTGCAATTCCCAGATGAGCGGCACGAGATCGCTTTTCTTGGCCACAACGATGCGAAACCGCAATCGATCATAGACCCGGGACGCAAAGGTGTCGGGCTTTGCGAGCAACTTGGTGATGAGACTCGGTCGACTCTTCCTGCTCCAGGAAAACTCCCTGACCGCCATCTCTCGGGACCGAATCTCATCCACGACTTGGACCACTTTCGCCTCGACCAGACTCGATAATTCATCAGCCGAGACCGGCAACCGGTACTGGAGTTCGTGACCGTCGAGATGGTAGATGATGTGCATGACCTTGAGGACCATGCAGGCATGGAGTTGCCTGCGGCCACGGCCGGAAGCAGCACGCAGCAGTTCCCAAGCCGGCATGCGGCTGCCCACATCCGGCGAAATCCGCACATCGAGGACACGTCGCAGATAATCCACGGATTCGCTGCGCAGCGCCTCCAACCTCCTCATGTCGTCACGATTCTGGATATCGAATGCGTTGACACGCAGCAGCCCCTCGATTTGTTCGTCACTGGTCAGGTCGAGCCGATGCCAGTCGATCACCGACTCGCCGGCAAGCATACTGCGCACAGCCGCCACATCGGAGGCAGGCAGACGCAAAGCACGTCGTCTTCGCTTCCGGTCGGTCATCGACCCTCACTTCAACGAACGGACCAGACGACTCACCTGACACTTTCTTACGGTCACCGAGTACTTGTATCGTTTGCCGGAAGAAAGTACAAATGTCACGCGATGCCGCCCAGGGCGAAGCACAAGGGCGCGCCGCCCAACGATAGGCGTGTTGCGGCCCGTGTTCCGGCCGTCTACGAAAACCCGCGCCCGCGGATTGGAATTGATCCACAAACACCCTTTCGTCTTGCTTGGACACTTTGGATTGCAGCCACGAGCCCTGGGACGAGGTCTCGAATCCTGTCCCGGCTCCTTGAGGAGACTCTCCAAATCCGAAGCACCGGACTTTCGACTGCTCGCTCTCGTGCGAGGATGTCTTGCCCCCCGCGAGGAACGTGATGACCTGCCTCGGGACCGGACCGTCACCCGCGACTGCCGCCTCGCTGCCTGCCGTGGGGCAGATGCGGCAGATCCGGTCCGGGCTTCCAAATCCGGTTCGTCCATTTCCTTTCTCAAGGCAAAAGCAACCTGAACGTGCTTCTTTCTCTTGGTCAACTTCACGTACTTCTTGGCTTTTCCATAACCTTCTTTAAACAAAATAAGTTCATATCGCTTATTCGCATCCGACAACCGCAACAGACGGCAAGGCGTGTCGCAGTTCTCCTTGCCGTCGAGGAATACCGTCGCGCCCGGGGGCTGCGACAGGACCTGGATCATGGGACTTGGATCCCGGACGAGCGTCAGCGACAACGTGACAGTCTTGTCCCTGACGGGAGGCAACTTCCTCCTCACGGGTTCGTAGCCCAAGGCCAGGATTTCCAGAGTGGTTGGTTTGTCGATGGACAATGAAATGGGCTTCGACAAAATCGCCATGTCATGGAGTTTCCCGTTGATCAGGACATACCCTTCGGGCCGTGCCGGATGAAGTTTCACGCGCAGACGGCCCGGCCTGGCGACCGGCTCCAAGGCAATTGCCGCCACGGCCACTCGGCCTGCCTGAGACGTCAGTTCCTGGGTGACCCCCACGAATCCCTCGGCCGATACCACGACCTTGTGTGTTCCCGGAGGAAGGTCGTCGAGCACCACGAATCCGTCGCCCCGCCGCGAGACCACCTTGCCGTCGACCTGCACCTTCGCCCCATCGACGGGAACCATGAGGACCAGGCTGCCACGGGAAGCCACTGGACCAGCAGACACCCTGGAGTGGTTCCCCTTCTTCATCAACCAGGCCCCCCCCACAAACCCCGCAAGTCCAACAGCCAGGGACAGAAGGCCGGCAAAGACCAGAGACACCCCACGACTGCTGCGCCTCAGACTCCTCGCAGAAGTGTCGGCCCCCACCTGACTCGCAGGAGTCACCGGCCCACCTGGAGCCCCGAAGCCGCCAGTCCCAGGAACTGAAGGCGACAGAGAACCAGCCGCGGCGGGGTCGTACGAATCGAGGGCAGGCATGGTCTTGGCGACCTGACCTGGCAGGGGACTCAGACCCGGACCAGGTGCCGTTTGTGGCCCTGCCGCAGGCGATCCGGCCGAATCGGCCTGGGCGGCGAGGTCCTGGATTTTCTGAGCCATGGCCGCTGCCTGCGGATCGTCGTCGTCCAACATCACCGTGGCCTGATCGGCGATTTCCTCGTGGGGATCTTCGGCAACAGAGGGCCGGATCTCGGTGGCCTCGTCCTCGTCGAAATCACTGCCCCCAGCCAAGGGTTCGTCAACGATGGGAGTCAGTGGACCGAAAGGCGAGGATTCCTCGAGTACCGTCGCACCCTCCAGATCGTCTTCCAACTCCTCGATCTCGTTGACCACATCCCGACCTGGAGGGGGTGGTGGACGACGTCCCGCCGGACGGGCAGGCCGAAAGAACTGCTCCAATGTCGCCCGCTCCTTGCGGATCTCAGTGGCAAAGGTCTTTTGCATCCACTGCGCGAGCATCCTGGCGCCGTAGACCGGCTGCTGCCTCATCAAGAAGGCCTGAACCGCCTGGTTCATCTCACTGGCCCACTGGAAACGATCCTGGGGATCGGGCTGGAGAGCCTTGAAAATGATGTTTTCCAGCTCCCGGGGAACCCTTGGATTCACCTGGGTCGGCGGGATAACTTCTACCTTTCGCACCTTCTCGAGAACCACAAAATCTGTCTCACCATCGAAAAGCGTGGTGCCCGTGACCATTTCATAGAGAATGATACCCAAAGAGAAAATGTCTGAACGCCGGTCCATGGACAGACCTCGGACCTGCTCGGGAGCCATGTAGCCGAATTTCCCCTTGAGCACTCCAGCCGCAGTCTTTGCTGATCGATCCCTTGCTTTCGCGATCCCGAAATCGATGAGCTTTACTTCCCCCTCGTAGGAAACCAAGATATTTTGTGGCGAGATGTCTCGGTGCACGATGTTCATGGGACGACCATGAGGATCGCGCTTCTTGTGAGCGTAGTCGAGCCCCTCGCAGAGCTTGGAAATGAGAAAAGCGGCCTGGCTCGGGGGCATGACCTGCCCCATGCGCCGATATCGCCCTTGGATCTGGAGCAAATCCTTGCCCCACACATATTCCATGGCGATAAAATGTGCCCCCTGGATCCTGCCCAATTCATAAATTTGGCAAATATTTGCATGGCTGAGCTGGCCGGCGATCTTGGCCTCGTCGATGAACATCTTGACGAATTCGGCATCATCCGTCAACGTTGGAAGAATCTTTTTGATGGCTAAAATCTTCTGAAACCCCTGCTCTCCTGAATACCTGGCCTTGTAGACCTCGGCCATTCCCCCCACGCTGATGCGCTCGAGCAACTCGTACTTTCCAAATTTCCTGGGGTATTCCGCCATGCAGCATCTCCCGAGAGCACCGACGTTTCGCAAACCCGCACAGCCAGCCGGCAGTTTTTATCACACCAATACTTACGACTCAAGCGGCTTTGGACCTGGTGACTTTCTGGTCATCCGAAGAACCCATCCTTTCAGACAGCCGTCCAAGGCGTGGTCCTCTTTTTAGAGCATAAGACATCAGCAAATGATGAGGCACCAGGACCCTATGGATCTATGGTATCTTCGTTGTTTGAAGCCTGTCAACCAAGCTTATCTTTTCTTTTGTGGTTTTTAGACACCAAATCTATCGGTTGCCACAAAAGAGCGATCCAATATTTGCACACCTGAGGCCTATTGGCCCCAGCCAACACACCCCATTGCGATAACTCTACCCCCTGAAACAGTCTCCCCCTCCACACAGCGCCCCCTCCATATCAAAGTCTGTTTCGTTGTTTCAGGTGAGGACGGCAGCACTCTCCATGGTTCCAACGTTCCGTCCCGAAAAATGGTGAACGTCACCCAATCGACATGCATACTGCACTTCCCAAACTGCGCACAATGGTTCGCACTCTCAACCATCGGTCACTGCTCACCCATTAAGAAAAAGCCAAGGATCCCAAGCCCCAAAATACTGGCCCGAAACTTGCTATTCCCGCGAGGGAACAAAGCCCCCCATCGCGGGACAACAGACACACATTCTGATCGGTCCGACGAATCAGTCTTCCGGAGGCAAGACATGCAGACGAGCGAGCATTCTCCAGCGGGTCTCGACCTGGAAACCAGGCAAATCATTCTCTCTTCCGTTCGGGAATTCGGACGGCGCGAATTTCCCGACGAGACGCTCCAGAAATTCGATGAATCTTCCACGTTCCCCCAGGACCTGGTCCGCCGGCTCATCGGCCCTGACCTGGGTCTCCATTTGCTCTTCATCCCTGAAGACCAAGGGGGCCTGGGCGCCGGTGCCAGAGACATCTGCGAAGTGTGCGAAACCCTTGCATCCATTGATCTGGGCATCGCCACGTCGGTGCTGGCCACCGCCCTGGGAACCGACCCGATTCGAGTGGGAGGAACAGCGGAACAAAAGGCACATTGGCTCGAACGCATCGCAGAAGAAGGCCTCCTGGTGGCTTACGGCGTGACGGAACCAGGGGCCGGCAGCAACGTGGCATCGCTCAAGGCCAAGGCCGAGCGGGTCGAAAGAAACGGGGTCATCGAGGGCTATCGTATCACGGGCACCAAGCGATTCATCACGAACGGAGGAGTCGCGGATCTCTACACCATTTTGGCCAGGACTCCCAACGGACCGAGTTTCTTCGTGGTGGAAGCGGGAACAGAGGGTCTTACTCCAGGCAGAGAAGAAAACAAGCATGGCATCCGTGCCTCCAATACCGCCGAGGTGATCCTGGAAGACCTCTATGTCCCAGCCGACCATCTTCTGGGCCTCGAGGAGGGCCAGGGGCTGCTCCATGCATCCCGGGTCTTTGGATACACCAGACTCATGGTGGCTGCTTTCGGAGTGGGAGCCGGCGTCGATGCCATGCGACGGGCCGTGGAATATGCCAGGGAGCGCGTCCAGTTCCAAACACCTCTCATCACGAAGCAGGGATACACACACAAACTTATTATTCCGCACATCGTCGCACTGCAGGCTGCCAGGGCCTACATCCAGCAAATCGCCGAACAGTTGGACCGAGACGGCAGCGACCACCCGGTGGAAGCCTCGGCGGCCAAGCTCTTCGCAGCCGAGAACGCGGCGGCGGCGGCGGACGCAGCGGTCCAGGCCCTGGGTGGCTACGGATACATGAAAGAATACCTCGTGGAAAAGATCCGCCGGGACGTCAAGATCACCACGATTTACGAGGGAACCAGCGAAATCCAGCGCGAAATCGTGGGACGCGGGCGATGGAAGGACCTGCTCGCCGGCAAGGGAAAACTGTACGAGGACTTGTCCGACGAAATGCTCCGTCTCGAACAAGACCACCCAGGCATGGGAGCCAAGGCCGTGGCACAGTCAGCCATTGCCTACCTCGACCTGGTGCGTCGCTGCCGGAAGGCGCGACTGGGACGACGCCAACACGTCATTTTCGAGTTGGGTGAGCTGGCTGCCTGGATCGAAACGACCGCTGCCCTGGTCCGCAAAGCGGCCAGGGTCCGGCAACACAACACCTCGGCATCATTCTGGCCCGACGCCATGGCAGCCATGGCTCGCATCCAGGCCAGCCGGACCGCAGCCAAGACCGCACTGACCGCCACGGACATTCTGCAAGGAACAGACACCGAACGCCTGGACAAAGAGGGCGGCTTCGATGCCATGGGGCTGCTCATGGTCCAAACCGGCACGGCCCAGTCGCTGGATCTCCTCGCAGACCTCGTCCGGGAAGAAGACCTGTTGGCCGACCCGGTGGCATGACGTCAATTCAGGACACAAGTGACATCGACGAATCGAAGACGCACAACGAGAGGATCACGATGCACAGCATGGATACTGAAAATCGAATCGCAGTAGTGGGCATGGCGCTCCGCCTGCCGGGAGCAGACACCGAAGACGAATTCGTCGCAAATCTCACGGCACGGCGCGATGCCATCACTGAAGTTCCATCCGACCGCTGGGACCCAGCTATTTTTTACGATCCAGATCCCTCGACACCGAACAAGACCTACAGCAAAATCGGCGGATTCCTCCGGGAATTCAAACCCAACCTGAGGGCCTGGCGCATCCCCCCGGCGGTGGCCAAACGACTCGACTCGACTCAAATCCTCGCCATGGATACGGCCCATCGAGCCCTTGTCGACGCCGGCATGGATCCGGCAGAGCTGCCCAAAGATCGGGTCGGCGTCATTCTCGGAAACTCCATGGGCGGCGACCTGCGCGATCTGACAACGAGCCGCATCACCACCCATGCAGTGCGCAGCGTCCTGATGGCCCAGCCGGCTTTCGCCAACCTCGACGATGCGGTCAAGGCAGAGATCCTCGAAGAGCTGGACCGGAAAATGGGCGAACAGTATCCAGATGTCACCGAAGACACCATGGCAGGCGAACTGGCCAACGTGGTGGCCGGCCGTGTGGCTGCCGCATTCAAGCTGGCCGGCCCGAACTTCACCGTGGACGCGGCCTGTGCTTCGAGCCTGGCCGCCCTGGCAGCGGCGGTCCGATCCCTGCGGACCCACGAGGTCGACATCGTCTTGTCCGGCGGGTTGGACCGCAACATGAGCTCCTCGGCCTACGTGAAATTCTGCAAGACCAAGGCCCTGTCCCCCGACGGCTCCCGCCCCTTCGATGCGCGGGCCAACGGATTCGTCATGGGAGAAGGAGGAGCGGTCTTCGTGCTCAAGCGTCTCGAAGACGCCCTTGCCGACGGTGACCGCATCCGGGCAATCATTCTCGGCACTGGTGCCAGTTCCGATGCCGGACTCAAGGGCATCACCGCGCCCAATCCCCAGGGGCAGCTTCTCGCCATGCGCAAAGCATACCAGGACGCCGGCGTGAGTCCGGCGAGCATCTCCATGATCGAAGCACATGCCACTGCGACTGTGGCAGGAGACAAGGCGGAGGTCCAATCGATCCGCATGCTCCTCGATCCCGAGGGCGTCCAGCCAGGCTCGGTGTCGGTCAGTTCGGTCAAGTCCAACGTGGGACACCTCAAGAGCGGGGCGGGAGCAGCGAGCCTGGCAAAAGTGATCCTGGCCCTGGAAAGGCGGACTTTGTTTCCCACGGCAAACTATGACCAGCCCAACGAGGACCTGGCAGGCCTGCTCTCTTCGGGCACCCTTCCCTACCGTATCCAGACGGAGGCGGAACCATATTCGGGCAAAGGGCCGTTTCGCGCCGCAGCGAGTGCGTTTGGATTCGGCGGGACGAACTTCCACGTGGTGCTCGAAGAATCTCCTGAAAACTCCGGCGTGCATTGGACCTCATCGAAGAACCATCACTCGGCCGGCGCATCCATGCCTCCTTCGATCCAGGCGGCATCGGTGTCATCTCCAGCGATCTCTGCCACCAATCCCGAACCGAAAACGTCTCATGACGATTCACAGCAAAAAGATGACATGCCAAAACCTTTCGGTCTAAAAGAAGTCGCACTGATCCGGTTTGGTGCCCCTACGAAATCAGAACTGTTGGCCCTGCTTCGCACAGCACATCGGCAACTCGCCCAGGGGACCACGCTGTCGGACATGGCCGAACGCCATGGCTCCTCTGTGGCAGACGCGCAGGTCCGGGCGGCGATCACCGCCCAGTCCACAGAAGAACTGGCCCAGCGCATCGAAGGCCTCATCTCGTATCTCGAAACGGGAAAGGGACGCATCAAACTCGCCGGCGCGGGCACCTTCTTGGCCGAAGGAAAGCCCGGGAAACTGGCCTTTCTCTTCCCAGGTCAAGGCAGTCAGTATGTCGGTATGACCGAGCGCCTGGCCCGGGGAACAGAAGAGGCCGCGGCCGTGGTCCGCAGGGCGAACGAAGTCATGCAGCCCATCCTGGGCCGGCCCCTGTCGGACTTCATGTTCGGTTCGTCGCGCCCCGAAGACCTCGGTGAAGGCGCCGATGCCGCGTCGGCCGCCGAGGCGGCCCTGCGCCACACTACCGTCACCCAACCCGCGGTACTCACGGCGGACACGGCGATCCTGACGATTCTGCGAAGGCTTGGACTGAATCCAGACGCGGTCGCCGGCCATTCCCTGGGGGAATACGGTGCCTGCGTGGCTGCCGGGGTCATGGGACTCGATGACGCCTTGAGGGTGGTGGCAGCCAGGGGCAAGGAGATGGCCGCCGCAGTGCCCGAGGGAGGAGACCCGGGCCTCATGGCCGTGGTGGCGGCTGATGCCGAGCGCACCGAAGAACTCATCGCGGAAGTGGACGGCTACGTGATCGCCGCCAACAAAAACAGCCCGCACCAAACGGTGATCGCCGGAGCGAGCGAAGCGGTGCGACGGGCCATCGAACTCATTGAAGCCCGCGGGATCAAGGCACGCACCATTCCCGTGTCTCACGCCTTCCATTCCCGGATCGTGTCCGCCGCCTCCGAGCCCTTGCGCAAGGTGCTCGATCGCTGCGACATCCGCGTTCCCTCGCTGCCCATCTACTCGAACGTGACTGCAGATTTCTACCCGCAGACGCGCGAAGCGATCGTGGATCTCCTGGCCAAGCAGGTGGCCAGCCCCGTCGAGTTTATCGCCATCGTGGAAGCCATGTACCGGCAAGGCGTACGCGCCTTCGTGGAGCTGGGACCCAAGCGGGCCCTCACGGGATTCGTGCGCGACATCCTCGGCGACAGACCACACCTGGCCATCCACAGCAACCACCCAAAGAAGGGTGACTGGCGAAGCCTCGTAGAGGCCCTGGCCGCCCTGGCCGCCCACGGTTACCAGGTGGGCCCCACCCGGCTCTCCGAGGAAAGCCGCGACCATCTCGCAGAACCACCACGAGACACCATGGACCCATCATCGGTCATCCCGGTCACGGCGGCCCCACAGGAACACAAAGACACAAACGACGTCTCCTGGAAGGGTCGGAGCCTCGATGAAGACGAACAGGAAGCCTGGATCACCGGCGTGGCCGTGGGGCTGCCCGGCGGACCACGACTCTTCGACGACCAGGCCCTGGACCGACTCCTGGAAGGTTCCAGCCTCCTGTCCGAATTGCCCGAGGACATGCGACGCGACATCGTGGACATGCACATCGAGCGGCTGGTCAAGAGCGCCGACGGCAAGGCGCACCTGGACCGGGTTTCCAGTCCCGACCAGGTCATGACCTGGGTGGGCAAGTCGGGCGAGGTGCCGCTGACCGACGACTACCCGGTGCCCGCCACATGGGACGAAGGCAGAGACCCCACCACGAGGATGGCGGTGGCCACGGCCTATGAACTCCTCAAAGACGCCTGGCTTCCCATCACCGAGCACCGCAAGGCCACCACGAGCGGCAAGTCGCTCAGCGCGGGATGGAAACTCCATCCTTCCATGGCGGAGACCACCGGCGTCATCGTGGCGTCGGCTTTCCCCGGCTACTCCCGCCTCTTGGAGCTCGTGGAGGAGACCGGCAACGGGGCCTCGCTCCCCAAGGCCGTGCTCGTGCAGATTCTGGGGCTGGCCCATGCCGCTGTGGCCGAACTCCTGGGGATTCATGGTCCCAATCTCCTCATGAACACCGCCTGCGCCTCCACCACCACGGCGGTGGCCCTTGCCCACGATTGGATCCGGCTGGGCCGGGCACAGCGCGTTCTGGTCATCGGCGTCGAGGACGTGCTCACCAAGCAACTCATGCCCTGGATCGGCGGTGGATTCCTGGCGGTGGGAGCCGCCACCACGAAGAAAGACCTTGCTCAAGCCGCCATTCCTTTTGGACAGGGACGCAACGGCATGATCCTGGCCGGGGGAGCCACCGGCCTGCTGGTGGAATCAGCCGCCTCTGCAAGACAGCGTGGCATCCGCCCCATGGCCCGCATCGTGGAGACTCTCTTCGCAAACAGCGGAGCCCATCCCATGCGCCTGAAGCCCGAACACATCGCCCAGGAGGCCACGAAACTCGTGGAACGTGCCTCACGGCGACTGGGACTGGACCGAGAAACCCTTGCGGCCGACATGGTCTTTATGTCCCACGAGACCCACACCCCTGCCAGGGGTGGATCGGCCCAGGCCGAGGCCCAAGCGCTCAGAGCCGCCTTCGGGCCCGCAGCGGGCAAGGTGGCCGTGGTCAACACCAAGGGATACACGGGACACCCCATGGCTGCTGGATTCGAAGATTCCGTGGTGGTGGCCGGTCTGTGGAAGGACCAGATGCCCCCCATCGCCAACCTGCGAGACCCTGATCCCGAATTTGCCGACCTGACCTTCCATCCAGGTGGAAAAGTGGGCCGCCACTTTGCCCTGCGCCTGGCGGCAGGCTTTGGATCCCAGCTCGCCTTTGCCCTCTATGAGCGCCCGGACAGCGATGAGCCCAGAGTGGACGAACCGGTCTATCGCACATTCCTCGCAGAGCAGCTCCAGATTCCCGAGGGAAGGATCGTTCTGGACGGCAGGGCGCTGCGCGCGGTCAGACCCGCCAAGGACCAGGGGCTGACCGATGCCCTGGATACAGCGATGGAAAATGGCACTCTGGTTCCCGGCTGGATCAGCGAAGACGCCGGTTCGGAACCGGAAACCAAAAACGAGCCGGCCGCTGAGACCAAGCTGGACAGCGCCGCGACACCAACCCAGGCGCCTGCCGGGCCGGCGGTGACCCGCGACGAGATCCTGGCCCGGCTCACCGCCGTGGTGGCCGAGCAGACAGGCTACGATGTCGAGGAACTCGAAGCAGACCTCGAACTCGAAGCAGACCTGGGCATCGACACGGTCAAGCAGGCCGAGATCGTCTCCCAGCTCCGCACCGAATACGGCCTGGCCCAGGACCCAGACTTCCGCCTCGCAGACCACCCCACCCTCGAGGCCCTCGCCGACTACATGCTCTCACGCATGGACCGGCCCACGGCAGCGCCGAGCACAGAGCCAAGCAAGGAGACAAGCCAGATGCCGAGCGCAGCCACCCAGCCCGAGGCGCCCGTCCAGGCCCCAGCCCAGGCTCCATCGCCCACAGCGGCCCGGACACCTGCGCCGACTGCAGCCGCCGGCGCGACACCGACCCAGGCGCCTGCCGAGCAAGCGGTGACCCGCGACGAGATCCTGGCCCGGCTCACCGCCGTGGTGGCCGAGCAGA
>CAZIJS010000018.1:0-12419 GCA_964539505.1 uncultured Myxococcales bacterium | reverse complement strand
ACTTCCGCCTCGCAGACCACCCCACCCTCGAGGCCCTCGCCGACTACATGCTCTCGCGCATGGACCAGGGACCAGACCAGGGACCAGACGGCCCCAACAGGCCGGCGAAAGACGACGAACCTGTGATCGACGTCTGGCGGGACCCGGACTTGGGTGACGGGTTCGCCATGCATCGGATCTCCTGGAGCCGGGCCCAGCCCACCAACGACCAGGGAACGATCCTGAGCCGCCTGGCCAAATCGGCCTATGCGCTGATCGTCGTGGGAGACAAGGAGGCCAAGGCCCTGGCCACGGAACTGCGGCCCACGGCAAGCCCGGCGACCCCGATGTTCCAGATCGATCCCACCACCGAGGAGCAGACCAGGCAAGTCTTCGTGGAATCTGTCGTGGCCAAGGCCCTGGCCGAAGCAGGAAGCACCCACAGAATCGGGGTGTTTGTCTCCCAACCTGTCAGCCGACAAACGGCCAGGGTCGATCAGACGGCCAGAGTTGCGTTCTTGCTGGCGAAGTCCCTGGCCGTCCTGGGCGAAAAGAATGACACCAGACCCGTTGCCTGGTGGTGGACCGTCACCCACTCGGGGCGCACCGAGGAAATGGAGGGGGCGGACGGGGCAAGGGCCATGCAGCTCACTGTGGCCGACGCTGCGGTGACTGGATTGACCAGGGCACTGCTCCGCGAATGGGCCAACACGCCCCTGCTCATCACGCATCTCTGCGACATGGCGGAAATCGTCTCGCCCCACGAACAGGCCATGCGCCTGGCGGGAGCGGCGGCAACCGGTGCGCCGGAACAGATGGTGACTCCGCAGGGCTCCTTTCTGCATGAAACAAAGCCCGGTCCCATCCGGCAAAATCGCATCCTGACGTCGCAAAGCGTGGTCCTCGTGACCGGTGGTCTCGGGGGAATCGGAATCCTGACGGCACGGGCCGTCCGGGAACTCTGGGGAAGCAGGCTCGTTTTGGTAGGCCGGAGGCCCAGGCCGGATCTGACGGCAAGGCAGGTTCCCACGAGACAGCAGGTCCGGGCAGAACTCAAGGCGGCGGGCAAGCCGGCCTCACCGGTCCAGGTGGATTTGGAAATCGAACGGCTCACCAGACAAGCGCAGGCTGCAACCCTCCTGTCGGAACTGGAAGAACAAGGTGCTGAATACATCTACCGGTCCTGCGACCTGACCGATGCCGAACAAGTGCGAACGCTCCTGGAAGACATCAAAACAAGGTGGGGCCGGCTGGACCTCATCGTGCACGGAGCCGGGGTGGAACAAAGTCGGCTCCTTGCCAACAAGCCCGCATCTGATTGGGACATGGTCTTCGGTCCCAAGGTGCAGGGTGCCGTAAACCTGGTCTCCCAAACGAAAGGAGTCTTCGGCCGCCCCCGGGACATGGTGTCCTATGGGTCTGTGGCCGGCCTGTTCGGCAATCTGGGGCAAACCGATTACTCGGCAGCCAATGCCGCGCTCACTGGTCTCACGTTGGAGGGAGAGGCAAGCCACCTGGTGGTGCATTGGACCGGCTGGGACGGAGTGGGCATGGCTTCGGGCCGCATGATCCGGCGGGCCCTCCTCGACAGGGGCCTGTCGCTCCTGCCCCCGGACAAGGGATACGAGGCTATCAAGACCATCCTGGCAACAAGGACCAGTGGCCAGATCCTGGTCTGCGGCGCCATGGGGGACCTGCGCCTGGGCCCGAATCCATCGGGAAGCAACGGCAACAACGGCCGCAAACAGGACCGGGACAGCCAGCCCAGCGAGCCCACTGACAGCTATCGGATGGAACTTCGGATCCAGGGTGATGCCACCATGCTCGCAGACCACCGGCTCGACGGCGTGGGCCTGCTTCCTGCCGTGGTTGGAACAAACCTCATGCACCAAGCAGCGCAGCATGTGGCCGGCGCCAATCACCGCCTCATGCTCGATGATGTCCGCTTCCTCAAACCTCTCAAAATCCGCCCCACCGACGAAGCCATGGTCACCGTGGAGGCGCAACGAACGGAGGATGGAGGCATTGTTTCAACCCTCAAGACCCAGGTGAAACAGGGTCCCAGAAAGGGCCAATGGGTCGAGCACTTCCACGCTTTTTTTCGTCCCAACCCAAAGATTGTTTCCGTCTCCACATTGGAACTGGGAAACCTGGACCAAACAGGCCCGCTACGCGATGACATCTATTCTGTCTACTTTCATGGACCAAGCTTTCAGGTCCTCGACGGCATTCGGCTGGTTGGTAAAAAGGGCCTCGTGGCTCAGGCCCGGGTGGGCGAGATTCCTCTGGAACTGGATGTCGTCCAGGGTGGGTCCGTAGGCCAGGACTTCCCGATGCTCGCGGTGGAAGCCATGCTCCAGGCCGCAGGATTTCTGGGAATCGTCCGCAACGGCTCGGTGGGCCTTCCCACGGGAATCGGAAAGCTGAGCTTTCTTGCAGAGCCGGAGCACATTCGTCAGGCCAAAGAATGGATCTGCCGCGTGGTCCCGGTCCAGACGGAACAGGCGGGGACAACGGCTCGCTACCAAGTAGAACTCCGTGACCAGACCGGAATGCTGCTGGCCTTCTCGCCTGCTGTCGAACTCACCAGCCTGCCCAGACCAGCAGACCTGTCCCGCATCCAGCTCAAAGCAGGCATGGAATTGGCCGAGATCTCCCTGGACCGCCTGGGGAATCCAGACCGCCTCGTGGTGGACCTCGACGACCTGATGACGCCGGCGGAACTGACCGCCGCCATGTCCCTGGCGAACCCCAAGAAACGCCTCGAATGGATCGCAGGACGACTCGCTGCTAAGGAAGCCGTCCGCGTGCACCTGCGCGACCGGTACGGTGCGATCCTGGCACCCCATGAAATCGAAATCCTCACCGACCCGGCGGGGGCTCCGGTGCCCAGTGTGCGCAGAAGACCGGAATGGGCGGCCCTTCTGCCCGCTCTCTCCATCACCCATGCCGGTGGCCGCGCCATTGCCGCTGCGCTCCCTGCCGGCCCCAAGGGCACCCGTGTCGGTGTGGACCTGACCCCGGTGGAGGCTCGTCACGAATCCTTCGAGACACAGTGGTTCACTGAAAGCGAACGCAGCCTGATGGCCCTGTCCATGGAAGCGGGCAAGAGCCGCGAGGAACTGGTATCGGTGCTCTGGGCCCTCAAGGAAGCCGTGTCCAAGGCCCTCGGACTGGGTCTCAAACTGGCCGCAAGCGAACTGGAAATCATGTCCCTGGGCCCCCAGGGGCAGGCCCTGGTGCGCCTGGCCGGACGCGCCAGCAAGACGGCTTACCGGCTTGGTGCCAACAAGGTCGTCTGCGGCTGGCGCCGTACGAACGGGTCGGTGCTGGCTTGGGCCATACTCGACTCCAACCCCGACGCAGTCCCATCCAGATCGGAAGCGACGCTCCCGCCGGCCAGGCCCGAGGTCCTGGCCCTGGCCGACTGACCGCGATCCCCCCCCAATCATGCATCCTTCCTTTCTGACCCTCTCCGAAGAACTTTCCAGGCGGCACCGAAGCTTTCGCATCATTCCCAAGGAAGAGTCTGTGTTGATGAAGGCCCTCTTTGCTGTCCTGGGAATGCGTTGGTGGAACCCTCGCTTCATGGAAGACTACACCACCGTGCTGATAACGAGGGTCTATATGCCCAGGCGTCTCATCGGCACGGAGGATGGCTACGAGGTGCTGCGTCACGAGGCGGTCCACATCCGAGACTGCCTCGCCACGGGCGTTCTGCCCTTCGTGTTGTCCTATGTCTTCCTGCTGCCTTCGGTGCTTACCTTTCGCGCCTTCTGGGAATATCGCGGCTACCGCGAGACCATGAAAGTGGAACTGGAACGCAACGGCACCATTTCAGACGAGACCCTGGAATGGATTGTACGACGCTTCACCGGCCCCGACTACCTTTGGATGTTTCCCTTTCCCAAGCTCATCCGGCGGTTGCTCAGACGCACCAGAGCCCGACTGCTCTCACGACACCACCAGGACTGACGAGACGAGATCATGGAGCAATCTGGTAAACTCGCACCTCGTAGGGGCCGAAAACATCAGAATCTATCAGGGCACCAGACGCCATGGAAGCATGCCCCGAATCATCGAACCTCTGTTCATCCATGTTCCACAACAGCAGCGTGCCACCAGAGACTTCCCTGGGCAGGGGAACCACAAGTTCTTGTCCAGCCGAGGAACGTTCCTCGTGGGCCACGACCAGATGCACCAGACCTTGCCCTTGGAGCCACCACCAGGCGAAGGCTCCTGACACACCGCGACTCACCGTCTGTTCTTGGAACACAGACCTCAATGCCGAAAGCTTCTGCCCCGTGCTCTTCAAGCTTTGCCAGGCAGGTCCTTGGGCGTCGAGCAGGTCCACCAGGGCAAAAATGACCCCACCCGAGGCCCCTCGCACCATGGCATCGATGGCCATGAACCACATCTCCACCGCCAGTGGATCCCTCGCGCCAAAATAGGAACCAGTGGAAAATGCCAGGAGCAGGGCCATGTTCCCTCCCGCAACCTGAGAACGCCTCACCCAGACCACATCATCGAGGCCATCACCATCCCAATCCCCCGCCATGACCGAATTCATGAGCAACGGCAACCCTGCTGCGATCCCCAGCCATTGGTCCATGGCGTCCAGCTTCATCGCCGGCCCCAGGGCAACCCGCACGCGCACATCCAAGGCCTGACCACTGCCCGCGGAGGCATCTATGGCCAAGACCAGTTCCTGGGTCCCGTCCCCATCCAGGTCGGCCAGACAGAGTCCCACGAACGTGTCTGGATCAAAAAAACCATCGTTTTCGACCACATCTTCCTCGATGCTCCCAACACCCCCATCGGACAAGATCCGAGCCACTCCTTCCCCTGAAAACTTATTGTAGGCAAGAAACACGTCCGCCAGGCCGTCACCGTCCACATCTCCTGCAGCCAGGGCATCGATGCTCCTCCAATGCTGTTGGGACACGAACCATATCTCGGGAAGGTCCAGGCCGGGATCGCCCCCGCAGACCGAATGCATGACCCGAACCCGTCTTCCTCCTGAATCGGCCCAGAAAAGGTCGCTGCACCCATCTCCGTCAGCATCCGCGGACACGAGATACCGGATAGCGCCCACGGAGAACTGCATCGTATCGAACACCGCCAAGTCCGGGTCCGGTCAAAAAATTGAATCCTGCATCCAAGAGTTCCTCTTCGGTACCCCCACGAGCCAGGCCATCGGCACCCATCAGGACCACATGGTCACCACGGACAAAAATCTCCCCGTCACGGACCTCCACGAATCCCGGAAAGATATCCAACTCGTCCTGGCAGGAGGCACTGCATCCGTCTCCGCTCACCCTGTTTCCATCGTCACATGATTCGCCGATTTCACGGTCCACCACTCCGTCCCCGCACTTCGAACATCCAGACAGGTCCAAGGTGCAATCCGACTTGCACGACAGGGTTCCCGACAAATATCCCTCCTGCTCACAGGTCAGGCCCCCCAAATCGCCTCCATCACATTCTTCCCCCTCCTGAAGGATTCCGTCCCCACATGTCTCCGGCCCGCCCTTTTCGGAAAAATCCACCAGACACCCAGACATGAGGAACCACACCGACAGACCCGCAGGCAGCCAAGCCCGGACCATCTTTCGTGGTGAAAAGCCTCTTGCCAATGCAGCGACCATACAAAACTCCCCCAAGGCGGTCCCGCAGTCCTTTCCCGTAATGCATCACCGGAAAGGCCGCAACTTGGTCACCCATACATACTGTCTCGATTATAGAGAGGCCCCGGTTTCATGGATAGGACAAAAAAACAGGGAGTTCTATCTGGTGAGCACTGCACGAAATGCAGCGGCTGCGCGGTCGATATCCTCGTCGTCGATATCCAGGTGAGTGACCAGACGCCATTCGCCGTGCATGGGAGGATAGACGAACAAGCCACGCTGCGCCAACTCAGTGACGATTTCTTCGTCTCGCATGGACGAATCCAACGTAAACCAGACCATGTTGATGTCCAGGCGGTCTTCGAACACATGCAGCCCGGGAAGGTCCGACAGCTTTTCCGCCAATCGCCTGGCACGTTCATGGTCCTCTGCCAGACGCTCTACATTGTGGTCCAAGGCGTAGAGGCCTGCAGCAGCCAGGATTCCGACCTGTCTCATCCCCCCTCCGAAAATCTTGCGGCCCTTCCTTGCCTTGGCCACAAACTCTTCGGTCCCGCAGAGCAGAGAGCCCACGGGCGCGCCCAGTCCCTTGGAGAGACAAAACATGACCGAGTCTGCGACAGCGGCGATCCGGGCCACGTCCTGCCCAAGGGCCAGGGCTGCGTTGAAAATCCTGGCGCCGTCCATGTGGACGGGGATGTGGGCCTCACGGGCCACCTGGGCCACTGCCTGCAGCTCCTCGATGGTCTGAACCGCGCCGCTGCTATGGGCACATTCCAAGCAGATCAGCCCGGTCTCGGGGTGGTGGATGTCGGGGCTGCGGATCTCGGCAGCCACCTGGTCTGGATCCAATCGGCCCGTGGGGGCCGGTATCGGCACCAGGGTCACACCGGACAGGATCGCGGCGGCGCCCACCTCATGCTCCTGGATGTGACAGGGCTTGCCGCAGATGACTTCGTTTCCCCGAACGGTGTGCGTGAAAATCGCAAGCTGATTCCCCATGGTGCCGGAAGGGACGAACAAGGCCGCTTCCTTGCCAAGCAGTGCCGCGGCCCGTCGCTCCAGTTCGCACACAGTGGGATCGTCGCCGATGACATCGTCTCCCACCGGGGCCTGCGCCATGGCCCGACGCATGTCCTGACCGGGTCTGGTCACTGTGTCACTGCGCAGGTCCCGGATTTCGTGCATGGCACCCTCCACCGACAAAACCCTATTCGTCCTCTTCCTCGAACCCGAGGCGTCGATCCAAGGCCTTGCCGAACCTCGCCGGCAAAGCGGCCCGGAGCACATCCTCGATGTCTCCCACGAACTGGAACTTCATCCCCCGCCGCACTCGTTCGGGGAGTTCCTCCACGTCCGACCGGTTCCCCTCGGGAAGCAGGACCACGCGGACACCGGCACGCTTGGCTGCAACCATCTTTTCACGAATACCTCCCACGGGAAGCACCACGCCTCGAAGCGTCAATTCACCGGTCATGGCCAGGCGCGAACGCACCTTGATGCCCCTGCCGTCGCACCCGAGGAGAGAGACCAGAGCCGTCGCGAGAGTGACTCCGGCCGAAGGACCGTCCTTGGGCACCGCGCCTGCAGGAACGTGGATATGCAGGTCCTGTTCTTTGAAAACTTCGGAAGGCACACCCCAAAGTTCCGCGTTGGCCCGAACCACCGACACCGCGATCTGTGCCGACTCGTTCATCACCTTGCCAAGCTTGCCCGTCACCTGCACCTTCCCGATGCCCGGCATGGATGCCACCTCGATGAAGAGCACATCACCGCCGAAGGGAGTCCAAGCCAGGCCCACGGCCACGCCTGGACGCCCCACCCGCACCTGCTCGTCTTCGTGGAAACGCCTTTTGCCCAGAAAATCTTCGACATTGTCCCTGGTGACCAGAGTCCGATCGTCGGCTTTTTGCTTACCCGTGGCAATGGCCGCAGCCACCTTGCGGCAGACCCGGGCGATGCGGCGCTCCAGTTCGCGAACGCCTGCCTCCCGCGTATACCCGCTGATGATCTCCCGCAGGCCTCCCTGGCTGATACGAAGCGCCCCCGAATCGAGCCCATGTGCCTCGATCTGCCTGGAAACGAGGTACCTCGATGCGATCTTGAGTTTCTCGTCCGGGATGTAGCCTGGAATCTCGATAATCTCCATCCGATCGAAGAGCGGCTTGGGTATCTGGCCGGCATAGTTCGCCGTGGCAATAAACATGACCCGGCTCAAATCGAAGGGGACCTCCAGGTAATTGTCTTGAAAAGCGCTGTTTTGAGCCGGATCGAGCACCTCGAGCAGGGCACTTGCGGGATCCCCGCGTGAGTCCGAGGCCAGCTTGTCGATCTCGTCGAGCATGAACACCGGATTGTTCGTCCCCACCCGCTTGAGGCCCTGAAGAATCCTGCCGGGCATGGCACCAACATAGGTGCGCCGGTGTCCCTTGATCTCGGCTTCGTCGCGCATCCCCCCCAGCGAAAGTCGATGAAATTTCCGACCCATCGCCCTGGCGATCGACTGACCGAGCGATGTCTTGCCCACACCAGGCGGCCCCACCAGACACAGGATCGCGCCGCCGTGATCCGGCTTGAGTTTGCGGACCGCAAGGAATTCAACGATTCTCGCCTTGACCTCTTCCAGTCCGTAGTGATCCTTTTCCAGGATCTTTTCCGCCCTGGCTACATCCTCGTTGTCCTCGGTGGACTGAGACCAGGGCAGAGACAAAAGCCAGTCCAGGTACGTCCGGATCACATGGTATTCACCGGCTTCCTGGGGCAGGATCTTGAGCCGACGCAACTCATAGCGAGCCCGCTTCTCCGCCTCGGCTGGCATCTTGGCTTCGCGGATCTTGCGTTCGTAGTCTTCTATCTCGACCTGCTTCTCATCGACCTCCTCACCGAGTTCCCGGCGAATCGTCTTGAGCTGCTCCCGAAGGTAGAACTCACGCTGCTGACTTTCCACCTTGTCCCGGATTTCCTGGCGCACCTTCTGACCCAGTCTGGCCAGGTCCAGTTCCTTTTCCAGGTACGCCAGGAGGCGACGCAGCCTGGCATCGATCTCGAACGTGGCCAACAAGCCCTGGCGTTCGTCCACGGAGAGCCCAAGATTTGATGCAACGAAATCCGTCAACCTGGCCGGCCCCTCCACGGACTCCATGACCCGGGCCAGTTCGTCGGCAAGGTCGGGACGATGTGCCACCAGTTCCGCAAATGCCTGGCGAACCTGTCGCTCCAGTGCCTCACTCTCCCTGGCATCCCGAAGTACTTCATCTGGATAATCCACCTGCGCGATGCGCACAGGGTCGAGACGGAGCCACGAGGCCACGTGCATCCGCTGCAGCCCCATGACCATGACGCCGACCTTGCCGTCCGGAAGATTGACCACCTGCACGATACGGCCCGCGCAGCCGATGTCGAAAAAGGAGTCGGGCTCGGGCCGGTCCGGCAGCACCAGGAGAGAATCGGCGGAATGCGGCTTGGGCCTGACCGTGACCACCCCGACATAGGGGGACTGGGACTTGGCCTGCTCCAACGTGGCCAGATCTTTTTTGTCCCCCAGTGCCAACGGCAACACCAGGCCGGGAAACAGGACGTTGTCTGCCACGGGCAGCACGAAGATGGCGGATGGCAGATGATCCTCCATGCGAGTCAGTGCTTTTGGCGGCACGACGATTTCCCCTTCGTGGGCAGGGCCCTCGTCTGGATTCTTCACTGCCGTCCGCCCACCCTCGATCTCGGGCGGTGCTGAACGCTCCGGTGACTTCCTGCCTCGGCGCCTCTTTTTCGGAGGGCTTCCGCCATCACCATCCTGCTTCGATCCTCTTTGTGAAGCCTTCTTGGCCACCAGTCACTCTCCCCTCGAATCCTCGCGTCAAGTCGCTCCGACGTTCGCCGTCGATCCCACCTGTTTACTGTTCAGAGTCACCATCCGCCCTCTGTGCATCCTGAGAATCTCCAAGCACGGCTGACTCGAGATAAAGGATCCGCCGACAGTTCGGACAGCTCTCGATACTGTCGACACGATACAAGATATTATAAATCTGGGGTGGGATGTTCATGTTGCAGCCGGTACAGACCTCGTTTCTTGCTGGCACCACCGCAGGCTGCACGTGGGCGGCAATGAATTCGTATTTCCGCAACAGGTCCCGCTCGATGCTCTCGGTGGCGGCCCGGCGCTCGTCTTTCATCTCATCCTGCTTGCTCCTGGCGCCCTCCAGTTCCTCTTGAAGCGCCGCCTTTTCCTCCTGGATGTGCTTGCGCAGCTCCTCAAATTCGCTTTCGTGTTGGGCCAGCTTGGCTCGTGACGCCTCCAGTGCCGACAGGAGCTTGAGGATCTCCTCCTCGCGATCCATCTTCGTTTTCTTGAAGGTTTCGAGCTGGCGCTGCATGGCACCATATTCCCGGGCGTTGCGAATCTGCTGGAGCTGTTGCTTGGTCTTGACGATCCGTTCCTCCTCGGTCTTAAGTACGCTCTCTTGTTCGCTCAGCCACTTGGCCGCATCCTCGACCTTGGAGCGCTCCTCGGCCAAAAGCGCCTCGAATCGGCCGAGCTGCTCGTCCAATTCTTCGAGCTTGCCGGGAATCTCTTTGAGCGCCTTGGCGGACTCGACCAACTTTGCATCGACCTCCTGCAGCTTGAGCAATCGTAGAATCTGTTCCTTCAAGGTGAACCTCCGGATGTGCACGAGCCCGGCCGCATCTGAATCGAAATGCCTGCAGCCGGCCGAGATTTGATGTGGGCCCACCAGGATTCGAACCTGGGACCTGCCGGTTATGAGCCGGAGGCTCTACCAACTGAGCTATGGGCCCTTTCGTCTGGGCTCTCTGTTCCAGCCGCGCCTTTATACCACAACGCAAGACCGCAACAAGTCTCATAGCACCAACGCACCAACGACACCAGCGCACCAACCTACCGACCATGTCATTTCGACGACATGGAAAATATTCCCTGTCCAACCCATGCCTTCTGGAAAAAGATCAAAAACAAACAACTCGCCACAAAAACAAGAAATCGTTACGATCCCTGCCCGACAATCGCAGCGTCGACGGTCTCTACCGATAATGCCGACCAGAAGACGAACCAGGGATGGGAGATGTCGGCATTGCGAAAAAAACAGGAGTGGAACCCATGGTGGACACCGAAATATTGAAGGAAGACCACAACGCCCAGAAAGACATGAGGCAAATCCGCGGTTTTTTCCGTATCACACTGGGGTTTGCTCTGTTTTGTCTCGCCCTGAGCATTCCTATCATTTTTCTCATTGGCCCACATGCGCATGGCGATGAGGTCCGAGACTACCATGTCTTGCTTGCGTCGGTCATCTTGGCTTCCTCGACATTGACATTCCTGGCCTGGTTCAATCGAAACAAGCGCTCCGAAACCATTGCCTGGGTGATCCTGGCCATCGAAGGCTTCACAGGCTTCTGGCTCATGTTCGTCGGAAACATCATCTTCTTCGCCCTGACGGAAAAGTACGCTCTGCCCAGAATGGTCTACTACCTCTCCATCTATGTCTTTCCTCCCCTTCTCGTCACGGCCATGCTCTCCCTCCAGGTCCCGTGGGTGCGCGCCCATAGCAGACTGAAATACAACACCGCCGCCCCGGAAGACAAGAATCCATGGGTTCGCTACTACCCAGTCCTGGCGCAGCTCATGATCCGTGTCATGAATTCCGACGGTTCGATGAACACCAAAGAACTGCAGCATTTCGAGGCTGCCATGGACGAGTGGCATCTGGCCAAGCTCCAAAAAAGCGCCCTGCGCGACTTCTGCGATGAATCCACCGAACCACTGCCATCCCTCCTGCAACGAGCCGTCGACCTGGGACGAGCATTCGGACAGTCGAATCCCGCCCAGGCCCTCATGACTCGACTGGAGGCCGCTGCATCGGTCGATGGTCCCATCAGTGACGATGAACGACTCTTCTTGGACCTGGTCCAGAAAAACCTCGACGAGATCCAATCCCAAAACGCTGATAGGACCCAGTGACCAGAACAGATCCTGTAACCGGAGACCGCACCCTCGATCCGATGTTGGGCCGCCCCTTCTCGCGTTCCCGCTCCCTGCTTGATTCGCCGGAAATTCTCCCCCTATAATGGGTTATCGATGTCAATCAAATTGGAGACGATACCATGGCCATGCCAAGACCCTATCAGACCCTTTTTGTGATGATCGCTCTGTTCAGTCCATCGCCGAGTTGTGGGCCCGATCCGGGCAGCCATGTGGACGGAGACGGCCGGATGGACGCTGGTGACGGTGCGGTATGCCGAGACGGCTGCGCAAACCTCGATGCAAGACCGGATACGGGCAGAACCGATGCAACGCAGGCGGACGCCAATCTCCTTCAGGATGCATCTGCAGACGCCGCCCAAGGTCACGATGCAGCAGTCGATGCAAGGCTGGATGCAGGTTGGAACGATGCAACGCAGGCGGACGCCAATCACCTCCAGGATGCCTCTGCAGACGCCGCCCAAGGTCACGATGCAGCAGTCGATGCTGCCTTGGACGCCTGCACACCAGTCTGGGTGGACACATCTTTGTGTGGCTGCACCCCAAGTGCCTGCAATGGGTGCAGCGGGACCAAACAACAAAGAGACGGCTGTGGCCACTCCAGGCAAATCGGCTGCAGCTTACCGCCCACCGGCTGTCCAACGGGGCAGATATGCACCCAGGATGGATTGTGTGCCATCCAGGTGACCAATCCAGTGCTCCCCGGTGACATGCCCGACCCCGATGTCATCAGGTTGGAAAGCAACGGGCAGGTCACCTATTACCTCGTTCATACCATTGGCACTGCAGGCGACATTCCAATCTATGTGTCCCATGAC